>JAIRRU010000151.1 GCA_031255815.1 Treponema sp.
CTGGAGTTAAGGTAGGGGTTGCTCCGCAGGGCTTTGATTTCGGAACGGATCTCCGCCATGCGCCGGGAGAGGAGGTCGCGGTTTCTGCCGGAGCGGATTACCGCTTCCTTTTTCAACTCTTCCAGAACGGATTTAAGCCCCGGTATCCCGCTGCCGGCGGCCGCTCCGGAAAGATCGGCGCCGGCGCTGTATACCGCCCGGTACATCTCATCCAGCGGATCGATAACCTTCTGGATGGAAAAAATGTCGGTAACGATCTTTTCCTCAAGCTCCACATGCTTTATCAGTTCTTCCGCGTTTCCGGTTTCGATAACCTGCTGCTGCCGATCCAGGGCTTCAAGGTAAGAGTTAAAACGATCCCGCTGTTCGCTGAGCAGAGTCCGGAAACGCCGCAGTACGGCGACCCGCTGGCTTAATTCCCCGGCGCTGAGATCGCCGGGGGGAAACTTCCCCCCGGCCGCGGGTTTATCGGCTCCCTCTGTCATAAGGCCTCCCTTAACCGGCAATATTCACGCCCAGCACCGGGCGGTTTGCTGTCTCCGCGGAACTTTTGGATACCGCCTCGTTCCAGGCGCCTCGCAGCTCGTTAACCATGTTGCGGACAATAGTTATCCGCCGGGGATCCTGCTGGACATTGGCTTCCAGCAGTTCCTGGTTGAACCAGGAGTACAGGGAGAAGAGGTTTCGGGCTATCTCCCCGCCCTGGTCAAAATCAAGGGAGGCCATCAGCTCGGTAATGATCTCCTGGGCCTTAAGCACGGCCTTGTTGATTTTCTCGATCTTCCCCGGATCCCGCTTGCCTTTCACATTCATATTCAGCAGTTCCAGCCCCTGGTCAAGGTGCTTCACCGCATCATCGTAAAGCATAATGATAAGCTGCCCCTGGCTGGCGGTTTTTATCCGCGTTTCCCGGTACGCCGACAGTTGCTTAGTGTAAGCCACAATCCCCCCCGCTACTCCAAAAAGATAGGCGCGTTCGCGGAAAACCGAAAACGCCCCTTTCTTTATCGGTAAGCTGAAATTTATCTTAAGGTTTTTTCACCCGTTTCCTGTTCAAGGCTCTTTCGAAACCAACATGATTTCGAAAGAAACTCATTCATGATATGGCTTCGGCGTCTTTTAACATGGCCGCCGCGTCCTCCGGCTCAAGGCTCAGGCTGCCGCCCCGGGCGTTCTCCTCCGCCTGGGCCACAGTCCGGGCCCCTATCATGACGCTTACGCTTGAATCCCCGCCCCGGGCGCCGGCAGTCCAGGCGCTTACCAGGTTTGTCATGGTACAGCCGTATTTTTTGCAGAGCGGCGCCCACTTCCCGGTAAGTTCCGCGATCCTGGGGAGGTATTCCGGCTGGTACCACTTAACCTTGAGCTTGGCCCCGGCCATATTCAGCGGATCGCCGGGCTTGTACTTGCCGCTCAGGATCCCCCGTTCCAGGGGGGAATAGGCCTGAAAAGTAACGCCGTACTGATCGCAGAGGCCGAAAAACCGATCCCCCGCGGCCCGGTCCAGGATGCTGTACTTCTCCTGGATCAGATCCAGCTGCCCCGCCGCCACATAGTCCGTAAAATCCCCGACGCTCAGGTTGGAAGCGCCGATGGCCCGGATCTTCCCCTCCTGCTTTGCCTTGAGGAGGAAAGCCATGGTGTCGCTTATGGGTACCGGAAATTCCGGCACCGCCTGCCAGTGGATTATGTACAGATCGATGTAGTCCGTCCGCAGGCGCCTCAGGCTCTGTTCAAGTTCCCAGGCAAGGCTCTCCGGGCGGCTGTTCCGCATCACCCTTACCCCGTCCCGTTCCATAAGAAAGGCCCCTTCGGAACCGTCCCAGCGGAGCCCGGCCTTGGTGGAAAGGACGCAATCGGCCCGGCGGCCCTGGAGCGCCTTTCCCACAACCTCCTCGCTGTGGCCAAGCCCGTAGGCCGGGGCCGTATCCAGCAGGTTGATGCCCAGTTCCGGGGCCCGGCGGATAGTCCGTACCGACTCCGCGTCATCGCTGGGGCCCCAGTTGCTGTCCCCGCCGATGGCCCAAGCGCCGATACCCAGCACCGAGGCCTCAATGCCCGATTTTCCGATCTTCATCCGTTTCATGGCTACCCTCTTTGTGTTTTTCCGGCTATATGATATCTTAACACTGATCCGGCATACCGTTTTCGGGGCCGGTTCCCTATACTATACCAGATACCAGGAGGCGCGGTTATGCCCTATATCGCCGTTAACACCGTTCAGAAACTTTCGGAAGAGAAGCAGGAAAAACTCAAGGCCGAATTCGGCCGGCTTATCAGCATTATCCCCACCAAGACCGAAGCGGGCCTTCTGGTCGATTTTTCGGGAGACCGGGCCCTTTACAAGGGAGGCGCGAAGGTTGAAGGCGCCTTTGTGGAACTCCGCCTCTTTCACAAGACCGGTTTCGAGGCCAAAAAGAAATTCACCGAAGAGATCTTTTCGCTCTTTTCCCGGGAACTGGGCATTGAGCAGGGGAACATGTACCTGACCATCCTGGAGTTTGAGGAATGGGGTACGGGCGGTACCCTGAAACAGTAGGAAAGCCCCGGCCCTTAGGGGAGGGGAATCCGGATTTTACGGATTTTTCCCGTAACCTCGGCAGGCCGCCTGTGTTTTCCCGTGAAACAGGCGGTTAATGGGGATCTTCACGGCGCCGGAATTCGCAAAGCCCAAGATTGCCCCTTGACTTTTTTCCGAACATTCGGCATTGTACGCCGAACTAAAAAGGAAAGCCCGGGCGTTTTTTCAAAACCCGGTTGGTTTTGGGAAGGCCTCCATACATTTGAAAATTTTTGGGCCGGTACCGGAAGCGCCCGGGCCGGGCCCGCAGAGGGGAAAAGATGGAACAGGATTTTATTGAGCGGATGAAAATGTCGCTGGCGAAGCTTAAGAGTGAAATAATCTCGAATTTGACGGCCGGCAGTGAAGAATTCAAGCAAATAATGGAGGGGATGGATCCCAAGGATCTGGCGGACACCGCCTCCGATGACATAGACCGGAAGATGATTGAGGTTATCGGTTCCCAGGAACTCAAGCGCCTTAAACTGATAGACTCCGCCCTTACCCGGATCCAGCAGGGCAAATACGGGCTCTGCCTTAAATGCGGCAAACGCATCCCCCGGGATCGGCTGGAGGCGATACCCTACGCCCTGATGTGTGTGGAGTGCAAAACCGCGGAGGAGCGCCGTAACCGCTGATACCTTGCTTAGGCTAAAAACATGGAAAAAGGATAGCCACGAACCACACTAATACCGCGAACTTTTATACCGAAAACTTCGATACTTCATCTGGATTTCCTTGAGTCCGAGGGGTTTTTAACCCGGGTTGGTGCGGTTTGTGCTGTTCGCGGCTCAATTTTCCGGCGGCCCGGTAAAGCCGGCGGGTTTATCAGGCATTTTAGCCCAAGCAGCCTGCCGGGGCCTTTTCAGCCGGGGAGCGGCTCCCTCACCCAGCGGGCCCTGCCCCCTTCCCTCCCCTCAAAGAGAACCGTTTCGGTGTAGCCCGCGGCCAGCAGCTCCTGGAGGGCCCTGCCGTAGTTGCCGTCCAGGTCTTCGGCCCGGTGGGCGTCGGCGGAGATAAGGGCGGGGACGGAGTTTTCCCGGAAGAACTTTAAGATGGCCGGGGAGGGGTAAGGTTCATCGATTTTGCCCCGGTTTATTCCCCCGGTGTTCAGCTCCGCCACAAGTCCGGCTTTTGCCGCGGCGCGGGCTATCTCCCTCCCCCGGCGGAGGTAATCCGGGTTTTGGGACTTGAATATACGCTCCGGCGGGGAAAGGGGGGCCGTCTTTTCAAGATCCCGCGCCGCCCGGTTATTCTTCTTAATAAGATCCGCGTGCCCCAGAATGTCAAAGCCCCCGGCGGCGATCATGGCGGCCACGTTGTCCCAGTAAGCCTGGGCCAGGGCTTCCCCGTCGCCGCCAAAGCCTTCCCTTATACCCCGCTCCACCGACTCCCAGCAGCCGTCTACCGGGAAGGGCGGGCCTGTGGGGGGGATGATAAAGTGAACCGAGCCGATAAGGTAGTCCAGATCCATCTCCCGGTATTCCCGGTCGGCGGGGCCGGTAAGGCCGGAGATAAAATCCGCCTCCAGGCCCAGGTAGATCCTGAGCTTTCCCTCCCAGCGGCAGCGGGCCGCCCGCACCGTGTCCAGGTATTCCGGAAGCCGTTCCTCCGCCATATTCCAGCTTGAGCGGATACCTGTTTTCCGGGTGATGGGCGCGTGGGCGCTGAAACCCAGGGAGTGGAGGCCCTTTTCCCAGGCCCGCTGACAGTAAGTCTCCACATCGTCGGAACCGTCGCAAAAGAAAGTATGGGTATGAAGACAGGAATAACGCATAATCCCCCTAAATCCCGGACTAGAAGTCCGGGTTCAGGATCTCCATGGCTTTTCGGAAGATATCCGCTGGTTTGATGGGTTTGGTAAGGTAACTCTTTATTCCCATTTTGAAAGCCCGGATAACCGATTCCCGCTGGGTTACCGCGGACAGGATTATTATGGGGGATGCGGAAGAGGCGGTGTTCAGGAATTCCAGCACCCCGAAGCCGTCGATTTTGGGCAAAACCAGATCGAGGAATACCAGATCGAAAGGGGCAGCGTCTTTCACCGTCTCAAGGAATTCCTCCCCGCTGGAAAAAACCGATACTTTAAGCCCGATCCGCTGGAAGGTATTGGTAAGCAGTTCCTGTATGGCCAGATCATTATCCACCACGGCGATCTTGCTGTGCCGGATGGACTCTTTGAGGGTTTCCAGATCGAGCTTCTTGGGGTGGAATTTCGCGGCGTTGTAACGAAGCCCCAGGGATTCCCCCGCCGGCCCGGGTTCTTTTACGGAGAGAATCCGGTTCCAGATGATCTCCGCGTCCTGATCTTCGTCCCCCTTGCCCAGATCGGTGATAAGCCCCTCAAGGGCGGCCATCAGGCTGGGAACCGTCTGAATTTGCCCGTATTCCAGCTTCTGATCCTCGATATACTTTTTAACAAAGCCGTCCCTGGTCAGCACCCGCATAAACCGAGACTTGCCCTTGCAGGACTGCACGATGATCTCCAGCAGTTTCTGTATGTTCGGCGTGTCGGCAAAGCTCAGCTTCATGCCGCTGAGCATGACAATGATCTTGGGAACCCTTATTTCGTAGAGGTTGAGAAGCTCGGCTATTTTGAAGTGGAGCAGATCCAGCTTGTCCCGGTTCAGCCCCTGGGAAATTTCCAGAAAGACAATGTCATCGTTAACGTGGGCTTCCGCCGTACAGGGGTGTTTGTCCATGTTTTTGAAATCAATTTTAAGAAATTCCGCCATGGAGGCGAACAGGGCGTCGATATGGATAGGCCGGCTGAACACCTTTTTTACGTTGTAGGGCAGCAGGTCTATCACTTCCCGCTGTTCTATCCGCTGGACAAAGAGGAACACCGGGATATTCCGCGTATTGGGATTGGCCTTTTTCTGTTTAAGGATCTCCATATAGCCGTGGCCGCCCAGGTGGTAATCCAGGATGACCAGATCGTAGGCGCCGTTCCGTATCTTCGATATTGCCTCCAAATCGCCCGAGGCGGTGGTCACTTCCACATCGTTTTCACCCAGTTTCATCCTCAAAAAATCACGTAGAAATATAGACTGATCGATTATGAGGACTTCCTTCATGAAAATAAACCCTTTCGAAGCGGATTATAGGGTAAAAGCCCGATATAAACAATATCCCCGCTGATTCCGGGCTGGATAAGCGCCGCGTGATTGACAGAAACCGGGCTCCGGGGCTAGATTTAAGAACCGCGCGGCTGTTTTATCCGTTGAAACCGGCGCCCGCGAGACGTTTCTCTGGAGAAGGAGTTTATGTGGCCAAAGAAGAAGCGATTGAGGTAGAAGGAATCGTCCGGGAGGCCCTGCCTAATACCATGTTCAGGGTCGAGTTGGACAACCAGAACGGCCACCTCATCTTGGCTCATCTTTCAGGAAAAATGAGGAAGCACTACATCCGTATAGTCCCCGGCGACCGGGTGCGGATAGCCCTTTCACCCTACGATCTCAGCCGGGGCCGGATTATCTACCGCGAACGCTGAGACCCGGCGCCTTGCTCAGGCTAAAATGCCTGATAAACCCGCCGGCTTTAGAAGTATCGGGGTTTTCGATCTAAAAGTTCGTGCGGTTGGTATGGTTCGCGGCTCTCCTTTTACCCATACTTTTAGCCTAAGCAAAGTACTAAAGCTCTTTCAGCAGAACCCAGGTTGCCCCGTTCCCCCCGGAGCGGGAATCCCGGTGGCCGCTTTCCCCGGCAAAAGGGCAGCGTTCGATAAATTCCCTGACCGTGCGTTTCAGCACCGCTTCTCCCGCCGAATGGTTCCCCTTGCCGTGGATCACCAAAACTTTAAGGAAACCCCGGCCTTTGGCGTAGGCGAAAAAACTCTCCAGCGAGGCCCAAGCTTCCTCCCGGCTCAGCCCGTGGAGATCTATTTCCGCATCCGGCCTCCGGGCCAGAAGGCGGCGGCGCTTTTCCCCGGAAGACAGGCGTCGGTCTTCTTCCTCCGCGTCCTTGTCGTAGATCCCGTTGGTATTAAGCCAGCGGGTAAGGGAAAGGGCCGCGTTTCCCGGAGGGGGTTTTCCGCCCTCCTCCCCGGCGGCGGGCTTCTCCTTCTTCCCGCCTTCCGCCTCCGGTTTCTTTTTGCCCCCGGATCGGAAAGCGCCGGGTTTTCCGGTCTCCCGTTCCCACTGTTCAAGTATCTTGCCGAAATCCATTAGGGCTTCCTGTAATGCGGTTAGGAACAAGCCCGGTTGTTTACACAAAAGGGCAAGGCGGGCTTCCGCTTATGCCGGTTCCGCGGGGCTTAGTAAAAAACCAGCGCCTCAAGCTTTACCCAGCCGGCTTTCCCCCCCTCCTCCCGGCCAAGCGGTTCCGCATAGGCCCAGTCCCCCTGGACGGAACGGACGAGCAGCCGGCGGCCTTCCTCAAGCCGGAAGGCCGGGGTTCCCGCCGGGTCGGGAACCCGGAAGGCTTCAGTTTCCCTGGCCAGGGCCGCGCGGGGCGGGCCGGAAGCGCCGGGAAGGGAAAGCCCGGTAAAGGGGAAAAACCCCAGGCTCCGCAGGGAGAAAAGCGCCAGGCAGGCGAAAAAAACCGCGGAAACCTTTAAAAAAACGGATCCCGAAACAGCTTTTTTTCGCCTTAAATATCCAATAATTCTATAACACCAGGCCGGGCCGGGGGTTACCCCTCTTTTTCGGGAAAGAACGAGGAACAGGGAAGCCCCGGCCAGTAGCGCGGAAATTACGAGGGTCCCCTTTAAAAGAAAGCGGGGCCGCCAGATTTCGTCCCCGTTCCCGGAAAGCCCCAAAAGCCTTTCCGCCTCCCGGCGGAGGGGGATCAGGGCCGGCCCTCCGGCGTAGTCCCGCTCGTTCCGTCTGAGCTCGGCCAGGGCCTCCGCCCGGAATCCCCTGTCCCAGAGGGCCCGGGCCCGATCCCGTATACTCCCGCAGCCCTCCCTGAAGGGGGGGAGCGGCTCCGGCGACTTTGCCGGGAAAGGGAGAAGCCGGGAAGCCGGGGGCGCTTCCCCCGGAGAGGGCCCGGAATCCGCGGGATCCGCCGCCGCTAGGGCCGGTGCAGCCGGCGGGGCCGCCGGATGATCCTGAAGCGCCGGGGGGCCTACCGGAATAGTCAGGGCGGGGATATCCAGGCTGTAATCCCCTGCCGGAACCGTAAAACCGGGGATATTCAGGCGGCCCTCCTCCAGGGGAATAAGCCGGAGCCTGAGGAGGACCCCCGCCGCCTCGTCGCCCTCCCGGGGAGGGGCCATTTCGAGGATCGCCCCGACGGGCGTGCGGGGTATGAGGAGCCGCGGGGAGGGGAGCGGGAGGCGGGGATCCCAGTTCCGGCAGACAAGGCTGAACTCCGCCTCTTCCCCCGGACGGAGCAGGGCGGGGCTATCCTTCCAGGAGATCCGGGGCCTTCTCCCCGCGTCCGGCTGTCCCGCCCCGCCGGGGGCCCTGACGAAGAAGCGGAGGGCCGGGGAGCGGAAGCGGATCCGCCGGGCCGTTTCCCCGCCCTTCCCGGCTTCCGGATCCGCCGGGTCTTCCGGAGCCGGGACGGAAAGATCGAAGGGCGGCAGGGAGACCTGGCCGGAAGCGTTGAGGAAAAAGTAATATTCCAGCACGGTTTGGCGCCGGGTTTCCCCGCCGGGGCCTTCCGTAAGCCGGGCTTCGACCCGTATCCGATCCAGGGAAAGCAGGGGGGGCAGAGGGGGAAGTTCCACCTCGACTTCCCGGGGGAGGGGGTGATCCACCAGGAAGCGCAGGGCCCAGTACTCCCCGGCAAGGGGGGATTGGGGAAAGCTTTCCGTTTCCAGCCGGGGCGGGCTCTGGGCTTCCAGGCGGGGGGCCGGCAGCAGAAGCCCCGCCAGGGAAAGGAGCGATGCCGCCAAAAGCTGAAGTTCCGGAAGGGCCCGCTTTAATAATCCGGGCCTGTTGAGGGTTCGTCCCCGATCCATTCCTGACTTTTCCATCGATCCTGTTCCTTCTTGCTAAGGTAGTCGAAGAGGGCGCGCTCCCGGCCCAGCCTCTCCCCGTTTTCCCGGCCTTCCCCCCGGGCGGAAGCGGGGCTTTTATCCCGGGGCCGGGAGAGGAGGCTCAGTTCCAGATTCCGTTTCGCCTCTACCCGGCCGGCGTCTATCGCCAAAGCCTCCCGGAAAGCCGCCGCGGCCCCCTCAAAATCCTCCTCCTCAAAGAGGAGCAGCCCCGTATTGTAGCGGATCCGGTAGGACAGTTCCCGCCGTCCCTCAGGGGGGATCTTTTCCGAAACTGATTCCAGGGCCTCTTCCGCGGCGGCAAAGCGTTCCCGGGCGGCCTTCCCCTCGTCCAGGGCCTGGTAGCTCGAACCCAGGCCGTATTCCGCGTAAGGTACCGCTTCCGGGTAGTTCAGGGCTTTAAGGTAGGCGGAGACGGCCCGGCTATACATGCCCCGGGACTGGTAGAAATTCCCCTCCATGACGAGGAGCCTTCCGGGAAAAACCGAACAGGCCCCCAGGAGCAGCAGGAAGGGCAGGAGCGCCGGAAACAGAGCCGGGAAGGGCCTGGGGCCGGACTGTTTAAGCTTTCTCACGGCGATCCCTCCGGGTTAAGAGACAGCATTTGGAAGCCCCGAATAAGAACAGGGCGGCGGTAACAAAGAGGTTCCAGCGGGGCTTTTTTTCAGTCCGGCCGCCTTCCGCCCCCGATTCGGAGGCCAGGGATTCCAGGTAGGATCGGAGGATCCGGGGAGCCTCGGCCTCGTTCCCGTCGATGTAGAGCCCCCCGCTTTTTACCGCGGCGTTCCGCAGCGCCTGGGGCCTGCGGCGGCTGACGACGGGAACATCGGTCTCATCGGGAAGCTGATCGCCCTCGTCGGAGCCGATTCCCACCGCCGCCAGGCTGATCTCCCGGAGCAGGGCCCGATCCGCCGCCTCGTTCAGGGAACCGCTCAGAGCTTCCCCGTCGGAGAGGAGGACGATGACCCGCCGGGAGGGGAAGGAGTCGGAAAAGGCGGCGGCGGCGGCGTCCACCAGGGATTCCAGGTTGGTTCCCCTCCCGGTAAGGGCCGGGGAGCCGAGGCCCGCGAGAAAACTCAGAACCGCCTCGCTGTCGCCGGTCAGGGGAAGGGCCAGCACCCCCCGGCCCCGGCTCAGCGCGGCGCCGAAACGGACACCCCCCATGTTTTCCACCGTCTCCCGGCTGATCTCCGCCGCCCTTTCCAGCCGGGAAAGGCCCGGATCCCCCGCTTCCATGCTCCGGGAAACATCCAGGGCCAGGATTACATCAAGGCCCCGGCGGTACTCCGGGACAAGGCGGAGCCCCCAGCGGGGGCCGGAGACGGCGATAACGAGGCAGCCCAGGGAAAGCAGGAAAAGCGCAGAGGACAAACGGTAGCGCCCCCTGAGGGCTTTGGCCCCCTCCTCCGGGCCGGGAAGGAACGCGCCCTCCCCCGCCGCCTGCCCGGCGGGCTTAAGGCCGGGAGCTGCGAAGAGGGCGAAGAAGCCGAGCCCCCGGCGGCCCCGGTATCTCCGATCCAGAACGAGGAAGATCAGGGCGAAGGCGGCCAGGACGGCAAAGGCCCAAAGGGCCCGGGGATTCTCCAGGGCAAAGGAAGCGTCAGGCCCGGTAAAGGAAACTGCCGCGCCGTTCATACCCAGCCCCCCAGGAGGCAGCGGCGGAGAAAGCGGGATCCGGCAAGCAGGATAAGGGCCAGGACGATCAGGGGCCCGTGGCGTTTCCGCTGCCTGATCAGCAGGCCCGAACGGCTCACCGTCCGCTCCTCCCCGGCTATCCGGGAAAAGGCCGCGGTCAGGGCTTCCCCGGAGGGCGCGGCGATGTAGATCCCCTCCCCGGCCTGGGCGACGGCCCTGAGGCTTTCCGCGTCAAAACGGGAATCGAAGAGCCCGGTACGCCGCATCCGGGTAAAGGGATCCACGTAGTCAATGGGGATCTCCCCGCCGCTTCCTATGCCCACTACCCAGAGGGAGATCCCCAGATCGCGGAGCAGAGGCGCGGCGCTTAAGGGGTGAACCGCCCCGGCGTTGTTCTCCCCATCCGAAAGCAGCACCACGGCCCGGCGCGGGGCAGGGGAATCCCGCAGGTGCAGAGCGGCCAGGGCGAGGCCCATGCCCAGGGCCGTGCCGTCTCCCAGTTCGGCGATCCGCAGGCTTTCCAGCCGGGAGGAAAGGGCCCTCCGGTCAACCGTGGGGGGAACCATCAGGGCCGCGTCGTAGCCCACCGCCACCAGGCCGATGGCGTCGGCGGGCCGGTCTTCCGCGAAGGCGCGGATAAGTTCCCGGGCGGCGTCGAAACGGTTCCTGCCGTTCATGTCTATCCCCGCCATACTGGGGCTGATGTCCAGCACAAAGAGGATGTCGGCCCCCCGGTTAAGCCAGACCCTTTCGGCGGACTTGCTTAGCGGGCCGGCCGCGGCGATAAAGAGGAGCAGAACCCCGGAAAGCTCAAGGCCCCTAAGAATTCTAAGCAGGAAGCCCCCCCTAAAGGGGGGTTTGAAGGGAAGCCCGCCCGGCGCTCCCAGGGGGATCGTCAGGACAAAGAGAGCGCGGAAGAACCGGGGGATGACGAAAAGCGCCAGAGGGATGAAAACGAGGCCCAGGGCCAGGGCCGCCGGGTATTCGAAACCGATGTTCATACCGCCGCCTTTCCCCGCAGGGCCTTTTCCAGGCCCTCCGTAAAGCTTCGCAGCCCGTCCAGGACGCCGCTCAGCTCGGCGGCGCCCGGCTTTTCCCCGCCGTAACGCAGCCGATCCAGGTTACGAAAAAAAGGCCCCAGGGCGGCTCCGCCCAGCTCCGCGGCAGGAAGGGGTTCCCCGGCCCCGCCATCACCGCCGGAGGGCTTCGGGCTTACCAGGGGCGGCAGGGCGAAGAATTCCCCCGCGCTCATGGCCAGGCAGTTGTACCCGGTAAAGGAGCCCAGAAAAGCCCTGAATTCGGCGGAAACGAGGCCCAGCATGGCCTGGCAGTCGCCCTCCCCGGCAAGGCTCTGCCTGAACCGCCGCTCCGTTTTCCTCATCAGGGCCGCAAGCCGCCGCTTCCGCCGGATTTCCAGCACGCCCCCCAGGTTTTTCCTTGCCCAGAGAGCCCCCCCGATCCCCCCCAGGCCAAGGAGGAGAAGGCCCGGAACCGTAAGCCAGATGAGCAGAATGGTGCCCGGAACCGCCAGGGGCGGGGCAGGTTCGGAGAGAACCAGGGCCTCTTTCCCCTCGCCGAGGACGGAGGCAACGTTCACCCGCAGCCCCTCGATCCCCGCGCCGCCGGGCAGGGGAAGCGGGGGGAATTCGATGAGCCCGGGGCTGTAAGGGGTAAAATCCACCAGGAGCCGGGGGGTTCCGGAGCCGCCCCCCTCCCGATCCCCCCCGCCGGAATCCAGTTCCAGGCGGTGTATACGGATATCCTCCCGCGCGGGCAGCCCCGCCGGGTCTTCCAGGGTAAAGGGGGCCGTTCCGGCAAACCCGGATCCCAGCCTGACCACCAGCCGGGCCCGGTCTCCCACATAGACAGTCCGGGGTATCAGGTAGGGCTCCGCCTCCGGCGGCCCGGAACCCTGCTGGGCGCCCAGGGGAGGGGGCAGGAAGGACAGAAAGAGAAGGAGCAGCGGCAAATTCCAGGGTTTCACCGCGTTCCTCCGCCGGAGCCGGGGGGCCGGACGGGCAGAGGGCCGGAACGGCGGCCCGGAACCCTGCGGGACTCCCCCCGGCCGCCGAAAAAGCGTTTCAGGGCCGTAACCGCGTCTTCCCCGGCGGAGAGGGGGAGGCAGGCGGCCCCGGAACGGCGGCAGACTGTTTCCAGCCGCTTGCCCCGATCCTCGTGCCAGCGGGACCAGGCGGAAAGGAAGGCCGGGGACTTGGAGGAGGCGTGAAGTCTCAGCCCCGTCTCCGGATCCTCCAGGGGGACAAGCCCTATGGGGGGGAATTCCGTGTCCAGGGGGCTGCTTATCCCCACGGCTACCAGGTCGTGTTTCCGGGCCAGATCGCCCAGCGGATCCTCCCAGCCCGCGGCGTAAAAATCGGAAATCACCACCAGGAGGCTCCGCCGCTTAAGAAGCCTTCCCGCCCCGGCCAGGGCCGCCGCAAGGTCGCTGCCCCGGGCCTCCGCCCGGAAACCGGCGGTCACGGCAATGGCGCTGCCCAGAATGCCCATCACATGCCGCCGGCCTTTCCGGGGGGGGAAGATCCGGCCGATGCCCTGGTCGAAGAAGAGGGCCCCCACCCGCTGCCCGGCCTCTTCGGCGGAAAAGGCCACCAGGGCCAGAACCAGAGCGGCCTGTTCGTAGGGGCTGAGCGGCCCGGCCGTTCCGGCGTGCATGGAGGGGGAAACATCCAGGAGGATGAACACCGTAAGTTCCCGTTCCTCCCGGAACATCTTCACGTAAGGCTCGCCGAAGCGGGCGCTTACGTTCCAATCGATAAGCCGGGCGTCGTCTCCGGCCTGGTAATGCCGGGCCTCATCGAATTCAATACCCTGGCCCTTGAACACCGAACGGTAGTCCCCGGCCAGGAGTTCTTCGGCCAGGCCGCTTGAGACGATGGGGAAGGAACTTATCCGGCGCAGCAGTTCCCGGCGGTCCATGAATCGCTTACCTCGGACGCGCGGTCAGGGAACGGGAACAAAGGCCAGAAGCCGGGAGATCACGGTATCGGCGTCCATGCCGTCGGCCTCCGCTTCGTAGGAAAGGACGATCCGGTGGCGGAGAACCGGATAGGCGGCGGCTTTTACATCGTCGGGGGTAACGTAGGAACGCCCCGCGAAAAGGGCCAGCATCCGGGAGATCCGGTGGAGGGCGATGGTGCCCCGGGGGGAAGCGCCGAAGGAGATGTAGCGGTATATCCCCTCCCCTCCCCCGGCGGCACGGGGGGCCTGGGAGGGCGCCGGATAACCCCGGAGCGGCGCCGGGGCCTGGCGGGAAGGGGGGCGGGTGGCGGTAACCGCCGAAACCATGTAGCGCTCTATCCCCTGATCCACCCGCACTCCCTCCGCGGCGGAACGGAACAGGGCCAGGGCTTCCCGGTTCAGAACCGGATTCAGGGGGCTTTCAACCCGGCTTGCCCATGCCTGGCGCAGGATACCCATTTCCTCCTCCGGGCTGGGGTAACTTACCAGCAGTTTAAGGAGGAAACGGTCCAGTTCCGCCTCGGGCAGGGCGTAGGTTCCCTCATGCTCAATGGGGTTCTCCGTGGCCAGCACGAAGAAAGGATCCGGCAGGGCGTAGCTCTGTTCCCCGATGGTTACCTGCTTTTCCTGCATGGCCTCAAGAAGGGCGGACTGAACCTTGGCCGGCGCCCGGTTGATCTCGTCCGCCAGAACCACATTGGCAAAAACCGGGCCCCGGCGTACCGAAAAGGCGCCCGCGGACTGTTCCCACACCATGGTTCCCGTCAAATCGGCGGGGAGCAGATCCGGAGTAAACTGGATCCGCTTAAAGAGGAGCCCGGTGATCTCCGCCAGGCTTTTCACCGCCATGGTCTTTGCCAGCCCCGGCACCCCTTCCAGCAGGATGTGCCCCCCGGCAACCAGGGCGGCCAGGAGGCCGTCGATCATCTCCCGCTGGCCGATCACCCGTTTTGCCAGCTCCGCCCGGCAGGAATCGGCAAGTTCCGCCGCCCGGGCAACAAGATTTTGGTCCATAAGGGGCATTGTAACAGGAAGGCGTTGACTAAGAAAGACGTTTCCATGATGATAAGATCCATGCAATCCCCCGCAGATGAACTCAACTCGGCATTGGAAGGCACGATTGTGTCCCGGCTCCTCTCCCCCCTGGGGCGGCGTCTCTATTTCCCCCGGGGAATCGTGGCCCAGTCCGCGGAGGCGAAAGCTTCCGCCACAGTGGCCAACGGTACTATCGGCATGGCCTTTAAGTGCGGCAGGCCCCTCATTCTGTCCGCCATCAGCGAGGCCCTGCCCGGCCTGAGCCCGGAGGAATCGGTGGTTTACGCCCCCACCGCGGGGATAGAAAAAGCCCGCGCCGTATGGAAGGACATGATCACCAGGAAAAACCCCTCGGCGGACCCGGCTAAAATATCCCTCCCCGTGCTGGTTCCCGGCCTGACCGCCGGACTCTCCTACACGGCGGATATGTTCTTTAGCGGGAAGGATGTACTGATCGCCAGCGACCCCTGCTGGGACAACTACGGGCTCATCTTCAACATCCGGCGGGACAGCGAAGTGCGGGAAGTCCCCTTCTTCGGCAAGGGGCCGGGCCTCAATCTGGACTCCATCCGGAAGGCGGTAGAGGATCAGGCCGAAACCGGGACGGTACGGATACTCCTTAACTTTCCCAACAACCCCTCGGGCTATTCCCCCACCAAGGAGGAGGAAGACGCGCTGGTAAAGATACTCTGGGACGCAGCCGAAGGCGGGGCGGACGTGCTGGTGATCTGCGACGACGCCTACTTCGGCCTCTTTTACGAGGACGACGTGGGAAAAGAGTCCCTCTTCGTCCGCTTCGCCGCTATCCACGACCGGATCCTGGCGATCAAGATAGACGGCCCCATCAAGGAGGACTACCTCTGGGGGATGCGCCTGGGTTTTGTTACCTACGCCTGCCGCAGCCTGAACGGAACCCACCACGAGGCCCTGATCCGCAAGCTCATGGGCGCTATCCGTTCCTCCGTGTCCTCCGCCAACACCCCCTCCCAGAACATCATGCTGCGGGTCATGGACGATCCCCGCACCCCCGGCGAGAAGGACCAGTTCCTGAACCTGATGAAGGGGCGTTACCAGCGGGTCAAAGCCTTTATCCGGGACAGGCCCGAACACCCTGTCCTGAAGCCCCTGCCCTTCAATTCCGGATACTTCATGTGTTTCCGCTGCGAGGGCCTCTCCGCAGAAGCGCTCCGCCAGGAGCTTCTCTACAAACAGGGCATCGGAACCGTCTCTCTGGAAGACCGTTACCTCCGCATCACCTTTGCCGGGATCGACGAGGAAAAGATAGATCAGGTGTACCGCACCATCTACGGCACGGCGGCAAAGATGGCGGGCCTCTGACGGGCCGGTTTTGCATGGGCGGATCTAAGACGCGCGGTTTCGGCTGGCTCTTCGGCTTATTCCTGCTGCCGGGGAACCTTCTGTTCCTCTCCTGCCAAGACCGGGTTCAGGCCGCCGTCCTCTGGACCGACCGGAGCGATTTTGCCATCTACGCCGATTATTTCAACTCCGTACAGGATCTCTACCGGGTGGAAGTCCGCTATTTCGACTCCCTTGCCCGGGAACTCACCAGGACATCCGTGTACCCCGATATCGTCGCCGGAAGCTGGCTCAAAAGCGCCGCCACCCGTTCCCTGTTCCTCCCCCTGGAAAAGTTTTTCAAAAACGAGACCCTTTCCCGGGATGATTTTTACCCCAAGCTCCTGGATCTGGGGAGGGTTGACGAGCGGCAGTACCTTCTCCCCGTGGCCTTCAATATCCCCGCCCTGATCTTTTCCCGGGAAAACAGCGGCCTGCTCTCCGGCCCCTTTACCATCGGCCTTGAGGAGATAAAGGAGCTGGGCAGGAACTACAATGTTGAAACGAACGGAACCTATACCCGGATGGGCTTCTCCCCCGCCTGGAATGACGGTTTCCTCTTTATCGCCGCCCGGCTTCTCAATATCAATTTCCGGGAAGCTTCCCCCCTGGCCTGGGACGCCCCGGCCCTGGACGGGGCCTCCGGCTACCTGCGGGACTGGATCGGCGAGGCTAACGGCGGCATCCGGCCGCTTGAGGATTTTACCTTCAAGTATTTTTTCGAGCCCCCGGCGAGGCTGGTTCTGTCGGGCAGGATACTCTTCGCCTACATGGAAAGCGATGAATTTTTCACCATGGCGGAGGATCGGCGTTCCAGCCTCGACTTCCGCTGGATTGCGGAAAGAAACCGTATCCCCGTACAGGAACACATGGCGTACTACGGTATCTGCAGGAGGGGATCTTCCCAAAAGGCCGCCGAAGCTTTTACCGCCTGGTTCTTCCGGATGGAAACCCAGCGCCAGCTTCTGGAACTGGGCCGGGACAAACGGATGAACGAAACCTTTTTCGGCATAGGCGGGGGTTTTTCGGCCCTCCGGACGGTAACCGAACAGATCTTCCCCCGGTTTTACCCCAGCCTGCTGGGCCACATGCCCCCGGAGGAATTCCTCTCCCCCCCGAACACGCTGCCCTGGAACTGGGACTCCCTCAAGGATCGGGTGATCCTCCCCTACCTTCACAGCGCCATCCGCGACGGCGACGGCGGCGTTTCCCTTGAAAGGCGGATCGGCGACTGGTCCCGGCTTTACCCTGAGTGATTTTCAGGCAGCCGTTTTATTGAGGCTGCGCCGAAACTTCAGCTTTGGGAACAAGCTCAAATTTTTTCCGCAAAATATTAACTTTTTTTCCTTGCTTCCGATATTGAAAGTAAGACGAAGCCCGGCTTCAGAAAACTGATTCGCAAGCCCCGCTTCCCGGTCGGAATTTTGAAGGGAAAGAGGAGTAAAATGAGTCTTGGGGTAACTTCCAGCGTGGTTCCCAGCATCGGTTTTGCCATCAGCGCGTCCCAAAGCGGCAGAACGTCCCTGCCGGTGTCCCCTGCCCTGTATATCTATTCCCACTTCCGGCATGTTTCCGGCGTTCCCGCCCCGGAAGGAACCCGCGGGGTAGCCATCAGCAAGCTTAAAATACTCGACTCCCTTATCGAACAGCTAAACCGCTTTAAAAAACAGGGAAAGATCGAGCCGGGCTTCGGTGAAGAAAGCGAAGAGCAGCTGGATATCCTTATCGGCCAGTACGAGCAGCAGCTCCGCCAGCTTCAGGCGGCCAATATCGCCATGCCCTACAATACCGCCTCCCCTGCCGCCACCGGGGCAGTCTTCAACCTCGTCGCGTAAGGCCCTGTTTATCGAACTCAAGGCAATTCAAGAAATTTACCACAAAGGCGCAGAAGGCGCACAAAGGACGGGGGCAGGGAGCGTTTATTCATTCCTTCGTGTTCTGGCGAGCCGTAGTTCGCCTTTGTGCGCCTTCGTGGTTAAAATTCTTATTCCCGGTTGTTACACTTATCTTGAGTTTTAGTTTAAGCAAGGTACCATTAGGATGATTAGTCTAAAAGCACGGATAAAGGGATAGCCACTAACCACACCAACCTCACGAACTTTTACGCCGATAGCCCTGGCTTTTTGCTTGGCTCTAGCCTGGCTTTGCCAAGATTTCTGGTGTCCGGGGAAGTTTTGGGCTAAGGTTCGTGTGGTTCGTGCCGTTCGTGGCAAAATTTCCCGGCAGCCCGGTAAGCTGGCATAACAGAGGCTTATT
>JAIRRU010000207.1 GCA_031255815.1 Treponema sp.
GTGACCAACGATCCCGAATCCGGCTCGGCAAAGAACGCCAAGGCCCGCAGCCTGGGGATACCTATTATCGACGAAAAGCGCTTTCTGGAACTTCTGGCGGATCCCGCGCTGGCGGCGGAAAGCAGCCCCCCGCCGGACGGAGCCAGCCGGGATACTTGAGCGGCCCGGGTTTTAAAATAAACCGCAATTTCTTAAATTTTATTGTTAGTTCTCTAAAACATACTTGACGAAAAAGTTAGTCTTTGCTATCTTTTCCGGCATGAGGCTGTTTCGAAACCAAGCGGGATCTGGAACAGGCCCGGATGTTAGATAAATCTAACCAGGAGGCTGGAATTGCGTGGAAAGCCGGCTTTGTCTATCTTGCTTCTGTTTCTGGGAACGCTACTCGTTTCACCGCTGTCTGCCGACGCCGGGTACTGGGAGGGGAAGGAGCGGGAGATGCGCCTTCTCCTGAGCGATGCCTACTACCGCTTCGTGGCCGGGGACATTGAGGGGGCCCGGGCGCAGGTTGATAAGGCCTATACGGAACACTACCGGCAGGGGGATTTTGAAAGCAATATCCGGGCCCTTATTTCCGATGCCCGGGCGGAAAACATAGACGAGTGGTTCGATTATGTCAAAACCGCCCTGGGGGCAGGTAAGTCCCAAAAGGAAATGCGGGATGATTTTAACCAGCTTAACCATCTCCTCTCGGTAAGCGCCCTGCGGCTTGACGGGAAGGAGGAACCCGCCGCGGTGACGGTAAACTGGGCCAAAACGGCGGAGGAAATGGCGGGTTTCCTGGAAAAAGCCTACCAGCGTTACCTTGAAGGAGACCCGCAGGGCGCGAAGAACGAAGTGGACGTGGCTTATTTTCAATACTACGAAAAACTGGGCTTCGAGAAGATTGTCTTAACCCGCATTTCCGGCGCGCGGGCCAGCACGGTGGAATATCAGTTCAGCGCCGCAAAGCGGGCCATCAACCGGGCCGAGCCGGAAGCGGCGGTAAAGGAAAGCCTTGACATCCTGGCGGCCTATCTCAGGGAAGACGCGGCCGTCCTGGACAGCAAGGTTGAAAACGCCCTGGGGGTCTTCCTGGGTTCCCTGCTGATCATTGTCCGGGAGGGCTTCGAGGCCATTATTATCGTAGGGGCCATTATCGCCTACCTCCTTAAAAGCGGCAATAAAAAGAGCATCCCTCCGGTGTACTGGGGCTCCCTTGCCGCCCTGGCGCTGAGCGTCCTTATGGCCTGGATTCTGAACCGGATCACCGCCACCGTTGCCGGAGGGCAGAGCCAGGAGATCATCGAAGGGGCCACAATGCTGCTGGCGGTGGCGGTGCTCTTCTATGTGAGCAACTGGATGGTTTCCAAAGCCGAAGCGGAAGCCTGGACCAGCTATATCGAAAGCAAGGTTCAGAGTTCCATTGCCCGGGGCAGCGTTTTTTCCCTGGCCTTCGCCGCCTTCCTCGCGGTATTCCGGGAAGGGGCGGAGACGATTCTCTTCTACCAGGCCCTTCTGGCCCAAACCAGGATCTATATCAATATGATATGGCTCGGCCTGGGTATCGGCATCGTTATTCTGGCGCTTGTCTATATCCTGATCCGTTTCCTCAGCGTCAAGCTGCCCTTAAAACCCTTTTTCCTGGGAACAAGCGTCCTGCTCTTTATCATGTCCCTTACCTTTATGGGTAACGGGATCAAGGAACTCCAGGAGGGAAACCTTATCGGCGCCAGCCCGGTGCCGGGTCTTGCTCCGGTAGACATTCTGGGGATCTATCCCACCCTGGAAACCCTGATCCCCCAGATAGCGCTCCTGGCAATCACCGTTGCTACCTTTGTTATCCAGATCCGGCGGAACGCCGCCAGACGGGCGGCTTCCGGGGCGGCGGCCTGAACCGCTTTTCTTGTTTATGGTACCAAAGCCGGGTCTTGAGACCCGGAAAAAAATTATAAGGAGAAAGTACGATGAAAATCAGAACTCTGACGGTACTTCTTTTGTTCGGCGCCTGCGCCGCGGCCGCTTTTGCCGGCGGTCGGTCGGGAGGGACTAGGCCCGCCAGTATGGTAAACCCTGGCGAGACCGCGGGATTTGAGGAATTCCCCCTGGGAGATGATTTTGAGCTTGGCCCCCTCAATGTGGCGGGGGTGTTCTTTCAGCCTGTCGATATGATTCCCGCGTCGGCAGGGCTTCCCGCATCCCAGTCGGACATGCACCTGGAGGCGGATATCTCCGCCCTGGAGAACGATCTGGGCTACGGGGTGGGGGATTTTGTTCCCAATCTGACCGTCCAGTACGTAATCATCAAAAAAAATACCAATGAAAGCGTGGAGGGCACTTTTATGCCTATGAACGCCAGCGACGGCCCCCACTACGGCGCCAATATCAAGCTGCCCGGAAGCGGCGGCCCTGGCGAGTATACAGTGCGCTTCCTCATCCAGAACCCTGAAACCCAGGGCTACGTGCTGCATGTAGACCAGGCCACGGGGGTTCCCGGCAGGTTCTGGGGCGCTCCTCTGGTGGCGGAGTGGGATCTGACTTACGCCGGGCCGGCCTGGTAGAAGAACCCGGAGAAGGGGGACAGGGGGAAAAGGAGGTGTTTTTTTCCCGGCGCCCTGTTCCCCTTTTCTTTTCCGGCGGCGTTAAAGATGCTTAGATACCTTATCCAGGTAATTGAAAATTTGCTCGCCACAGGGATTCTCGCGGCCTTTTTGTTCGCCTCTCTCCAAAAAGGGGAGCGCCAAAGGAAAAGGCTGCTTTGGGGCTGCGCCGCCGGTTCGGGCGCGGCCCTGATCCTTTCGGTGCTGCGCCGGACCACCGCCCTTATCAACCGGGGTTTTTTTAATACCTGGATCTTATCCTTTGCCATTCTCTTCGGCGTGTTGTTTATTTTACTGCAATGGGGGCTGGTTAGAATAAATATAAAAGGGCGCCCTTCCGCAAGCGAGGGCTTTCCGGATTATGTCTGCGCCCTCCTTTTAGGCGCGTTGCTTTTCTACGCCCTGCCGGTAATTTTTCTCTATCCCGCGGAATTTGTACTGGCCGGTCAAAGCATATTCAGTACCGATTTTCTTTTCAAGCTTATAGGCTATCTGGGGGGGTTGGCGCTGGTAAGCCTTAGCGGTTTCGCCCTTTATAAAAGCGCCGGGGCCCTGCCGGCCTCGCTTTTACGGATCTTCCTTACCCTTGCCCTGCTTGTCAACATCGTTAACCAGGCCGTCGCCATCGTCCAGTTCCTTCTGGCCCGGCGGATCATTCCCATGATCCGCTGGCTTTTCCGGATCGTTGCCGCCGCGGTCAATTATAATTTTGTTTTTCTCTACGCGCTTATGGGGCTTGCCTTCCTGCCCCCGCTCATCCTGTTTATAAACAGTTTTCGATCCCGCCTTACCTGGAAAAACCCGGCGGAACACCGGAAGATAAGAGCCGCCCTGCGCAAGGATCGGCGCTGGTGCCTTACGGTGGCCGCGGGTTTCGGGCTCTCCGTTTTTTCCCTCACTTTCGTAAAGGCGTATATTGAACGGGGGGTGGAACTCTCCCCGGCGGAACCTATGACCATTGAGGGAAGGGAGATACTGATCCCGGTTGAACGGATACAGGACGGCCATCTTCACCGCTTTAACTATACGGCCGCGGAGAATATCGAAATGCGGTTTATCGTAATAAAGAAGAACGAGACCGCCTACGGGGTGGGCCTGGACGCCTGCGATATATGCGGCCCCACCGGGTACTACGAACGGAAGAACGAGGTTATCTGCCGCCTCTGCGATGTGGTGATGAACATTTCTACCATCGGATTCAGGGGAGGTTGCAACCCGGTGCCTTTGGCCTATACCCTGCGCAGGGGGAACATGGTGATTGACACGGAAGATCTGGAAAAAGAACGGACGAGGTTTAAATAGAGTCTGTCCATACTGTAGACACATTATGGATAGACTTCCTTGAAATAGCGGTATTGCTTAAAAGAGGAACAGCTATGTTTTGGAGAATGATAGGGGGCGCCCTTTTCAGGCAGCGGGGGAAGATGCTGATGGTGGCCTTCACCGTGGCCCTGGGTTCTTCCCTGGCGACAGCTATGCTGAATGTGATGTTTGACGTGGGGGACAAGGTGAACCAGGAATTGAAAACCTACGGCGCGAACATAAACGTTATGCCCCGGGGGGCTTCCCTGCTGGACGATCTCTACGGGGTCAGCGAAGGTTCGGGGGTGTCGGACAAATACTTAAACGAAGCCGAGCTGGGAAACATTAAAACTATTTTCTGGGCCTTTAATATCGTGGACTTTACCCCCTACCTCAACGTCCGGGCGCGCCTGCTTGGCCCGGGAGCCGGAGGGGAGGTGAAACTGGTGGGAACCTGGTTCGACCGCCATCTGGAACTGCCCACCGGGGAGGCCTTGGATACGGGGATGCGGAACATGAAAAGCTGGTGGGATCTGCGGGGCCGCTGGCTTACCGGGGACGACCGGGACGCCGCCATGGCAGGGGAGGCCGCCGCGGCCCGCTACGGGCTTAAACCGGGAGACGTGCTAAGGGTGCAGGCGGGAGGCCGGGAGAGAGAATTTACGGTGGAGGGGATCTTCAACGCCGGGGGGGACGAGGACGAGCAGATCTATGTGCCCCTGCAGGCGGCCCAGGAACTGGCCGGCCTGCAGGGCCTGGTAAGCCGGGTAGAGGTAAGCGCCCTGACCACGCCGGACAACGAACTTTCCCGCCGGGCCGCCCAAGACCCCCGCAGCCTTTCGATTAAGGAAATGGAAATCTGGTACTGTACCGCGTATGTAAGCGCCATCTGTTACCAGATAGACGAGGTAATCCGGGACGCCGTTTCCAAGCCCATCCGGCAGGTCGCCGAATCCGAGGGAGTGGTGCTGGAAAAGACCCAGCTCCTCATGCTGCTGATCACCATCCTGAGCCTTGCCGGTTCCGCCCTGGGGATCTCCAACCTGGTTACCGCCAGCGTGATGGAACGGGCCGGCGAGATCGGCCTGCTCAAGGCGCTGGGCGCCCACGACGGGCCCGTCTCCCGCCTGGTGCTGGCGGAGATCCTTATCACCGGAATCATCGGCGGGGTAGGGGGCTACTTTATCGGACTGGGCTTTGCCCGGATCATCGGGCAGTCGGTTTTCAACTCCGCCATTGACATTAAACCCATGGTCATCCCCCTGGTGGCGGCGCTGGTATTTTTAGTAACCCTTGCGGGAAGCATCCCTTCCATCCGGCTGCTCCTTTCCCTGCGGCCGGCGGAGGTGCTCCATGGCCGCTAGTATCCAGTCTCTATTCAAAAGGCGGATAAAGGAATGAATAAGCCGCCCTTTTCCCCGCCTTCGTGCGCCTTCTTCGCCTTCGCGGTAAATTTCTTTAAACCGCTATGCAATCCGCTATCCCATTGTTGTCCGGATACCAGGAGCCAGTTGCGCTCATGAACAAACAGCGGTTTTACCTCAAAATGGTACTGAGTTCCCTTCTCCGCAGACGTTCCCGGATGATCGTGGCCCTTCTGGCGGTGGCGGTCGGGGCGACGATCCTCTCGGGGCTTATCACTATCTATTACGATATCCCCAAACAGATGGGGCTGGAATTCCGCTCCTACGGGGCCAACCTGGTGTTTATCCCCTCGGGGAACGCGGCTACCATCAGCCGGGAACAGGCCCTGGAGGCTCTGTCCTTCCTGCCCCCGGCAAGCCTTATCGGCGCCGCGCCCTACCGGTACCAGACGGTGAAGATCAACGAGCAGCCCTTTATGGCGGCGGGCACGGATCTTGCCGGGGCGAGGAAAACCAGCCCCTACTGGCTGGTATCGGGGCGCTGGCCCGAAAATTCCGGGGAGGCCCTGATCGGCCAGGAAGTAGCCGACACAATCCGCCTTCCCGGGGGCAGCGTTTTTACCATTACCGGAACCGGCGCCGGGGGGGAGAACTTTAGCCGGAGCTTTACCGTAACCGGGATACTCCAGACAGGCGGAACCGAGGAGGCCTTTATCTTCATGTCCCTCCCGGATTTTGAAGCCATGATAGGGGAGACGGGGCGGATCGATGTGGTGGAATGCAGCGTTTCCCTCCCGCTGGAAGCCCTGGAGGCGCTGGCGGCCCGGATTGGCGGGCTGGTTCCGGGGCTGAGCCCCCGGCTGGTCAAGCGGGTTACCGATTCGGAGGGCGCAGTCCTGGGCAAGCTCCAGGCCCTGATTTACCTGGTAACAGTGGTAGTGCTTCTGCTCATCATGATCTGCGTGGCTACCACCATGATGGCGGTAATCGCCGAGCGGCGGCGGGAGATCGGCCTGCGGAAAGCCCTGGGGGCCTCCAACAGAAGCCTGGTAGGCGAATTCCTGGGGGAAGGGGCGTTCCTCGGCGGCCTGGGGGGCGTCCTGGGGGCGATCTTCGGTTTTTTCTTCGCCCAGACAGTGGGGCTCAAGGTGTTTAACCGCTCCATCACCTTCCAGCCCCTGCTGGTTCCGGTAACCCTGGCC
The DNA here is from genome assembly GCA_031255815.1 of Treponema sp. The sequence goes on from JAIRRU010000207.1 coordinate 6,448, forward strand.
GCGTCCATCCTGATTACCGGCCTTGCCTGCCTTATCCCGGTGCGGAACGCCACCGAGGTAGATCCGGCGATTGTACTGCGGGGGGAGTGAAGGCGGACAGCGGGGGGAGCGGGCATAAGGAGCGGGATGTGAATTTACTGGAACTAAAGGGAATTAACAAATTCTACGGGAGCCTCAAAGCGCTGCAGGATATCAACCTTAGCGTCGGAAAAGGGGAATGGCTTGCCATCATGGGCCCCTCGGGCTCGGGAAAAACCACCATGATGAATATTGTCGGTTGTATGGACAAGCCCTCTTCGGGATCGGTGATTCTGAACGGCGCCAATATTTCCCGGGAAAGCGCCAGAAACCTTACCACCATCAGGCGGGATACGATAGGCCTTATCTTTCAGCAGTTCCACCTGGTGAACTACCTTACCGCCCTGGAGAATGTGATGGTGGCCCAGTATTACCACAGTATGCCCGACGAAAAAGAGGCCCTGGCGGCCCTGGATAGGGTGGGCCTTGCCTCACGGGCGAAGCATCTGCCCAGCCAGCTTTCCGGCGGGGAACAGCAGCGGGTTTGCATCGCCCGGGCGCTGATCAATTACCCCATGCTTATCCTCGCGGACGAACCTACCGGGAACCTGGACGAGGCCAACGAGAAAATCGTGATAGATATTTTCAAGCAGCTCCACGCCGAAGGCAGCACTATTATTGTGGTTACCCACGATCCGGAAGTCGCCGAAGACGCCCAGCGGACGGTGGTGCTGGAACACGGCAGAATTGCGCGGATAGTCAGCAACAGAAGATGAAAGCGGGATGTTTATGCGGAAAACACGGGTTGTATTTTTAGGCTTTGCCGTTTTGCTGCTTGCCGGCTGCGGGGGAGCCGCCTATAAGGACGGCCTTTACACGGGAAAAAGCGGCACGGACGATACCGGCGCCTGGGGGGAGGTAACGATCACCGTGGAGGCCGGGAAGATACGGGACTGCGAATTTATCACACGGCAGAAAGACGGGACTCCTAAAGACGAAAACTACGGGAAGATCAACGGGGAAATATCAAACCGGGATTACTACGACAAAGCCCAGCTTGCGGTAGAAGCAATGGAAAAATACGCCGCCGCTTACCGGCGGGCCGGCAGCCTGAAGGATGTGGAAGCCGTAAGCGGCGCCACCATTGCCTACAATCAGTTTATCGAAGCGGTGGAAACCGCCCTGGAAAAGGCAAGGCAGGCGCGCCGCTGATCGGCCGCGGGCTCAGGCCGAGCCGGCTTCAAGGGCCTCCGGGAAGCTGAACTGGGCCGAGTGGAGTTCCGCGTATAGGCCGTCTCCGGCGAGAAGCTCCTCGTGGGTGCCTTCCTCGCGTATCCCCTCGTTGTCGATTACCACGATACGGTCGGCGTTTCTGATGGTTGAAAGCCGGTGGGCAATGACCATGGTGGTCCGGCCCTTGGACAATTCTTCCAGGGCCCGCTGAATCTTGTACTCCGTCGCCGAGTCGAGGGCGCTGGTCGCTTCGTCAAGGATCAGTATGGGCGGGTTTTTAAGGAAGATCCGCGCGATAGAGATCCGCTGTTTCTGGCCGCCGGATAGTTTTATCCCCCGCTCTCCAACCAGGGTATCGTAGCCCTGGGGCATATCGAGAATGTCCTCGTGAATCTCCGCCCGCCTGGCGGCCTCAATAATCTCCTCTTCCCCCGCGCTGATTCTGCCGTAAGCGATGTTTTCCCGGATGGTGCCCGCGAAGAGGAAAACGTCCTGCTGGACTATGCCGATATTCCGCCTGAGGGATTCGAGGCTTAGCTCCCTGATATCGCGGCCGTCGATGCTTATGCCGCCCTGGCGGATTTCGTAGAAGCGGGGGAGCAGGTGGCAGAGGGTGGTCTTGCCGCCCCCCGAAGGGCCGACAAGGGCAAGGGTAGTTCCCTTGGGGATGGAAAGGTTGATGTTTTTCAGCACGTAGCGTTCGCTGGCGGCGGCGTCTTCGGTATAGGCGAAGGCGACATCCTTGTATCTGATATTGCCTTTTACGTTTTCCAGTGAAACCGCGCCGGGCTTGTCCTGTATGTCGGGCCGTATCCGCATGATCTCGATAAAACGGTTAAAGCCCGCCATGCCGCTGGTAAACTGCTCGACAAAATTTTGAAGCCGCCTGACCGGCTGGAGGAAGGCGGCGACAAAGAGATTGCAGGTGATAAGTTCCGCAAGGGTAAACTTGTTCCCCATGATAAGGATGCCGCCGGTGGCGATGACGACCACGGTAAGGACATGCGTCATAAGATCAATTTTACTGCTAAAAGCCGCCATAGCCTTGTAATAATTCTTTTTGGCGTTCTTAAAGTTCTCGTTTCCCCCTTTGAATTTGGTGTTTTCGTAGAATTCGTTGGTAAAGGCCTTCGCCACCCGGGCGCCTGAAATACTGGATTCCAGCGAGGCGTTTATCTCGGCGGTGCGCTCCTTGACGGTTTTCGACGCCGCCCGCATGGTACGCCGCGAAATGATGGTAAAGACCAGCATGACCGGAACAAGGACGAGAAGCACCACGGCCATTTCCCACCGTATGGTAAAGACCAGGATAAACGAACCTGTCAGGGTAAGAAAGGAGATAAAGAGATCCTCCGGCCCGTGGTGGGCCAGCTCGGTAACTTCAAAAAGATCGGTGGTTACCCGGGACATAATCTGCCCCGTGCGGTTATTGTCGTAAAAAGAAAAGGGCAGCTCCTGAAGGTGGCTAAAGAGATCCCGCCTCATGTCCGCTTCAATATACGCCCCTACGGTATGCCCCCAGTAGGCTACAAAGTAGGTAAAGGCCATCCTGAACAGGTAGAGGGCGATCATAGAACCAATGAGGATGAAAAAGAAACGGTAAAGCCCGCCCGGAAGGAGGCGCTCAATGGCATACTTGGTCATCATGGGAAAGACCAGGTCGGTTGCCGAGATCAAAGACGCGCAAACCATGTCCGCCAGAAAGAGCTTCCAGTGGGGCCTGTAGTAAGAGGCGAAAACGCGGAGAGGGGATTTGTCAAAAGTGTTTTTTACCGGCATAATGCAACTATACCAAACTTGGGGCCGGGAGGATAAGCCATGAAAACCCTGATCGTCTATTATTCTTATGAAGGGAACTGCGCCTTGGCGGCGGAAACGCTCAAAGAGCTGCTTAACGCCGATATTCTAGAAATTAAAACCGAAGATGAAAAAAAACGCAAGGGTCCGGCAAAATATTTCTGGGGAGGCCGCCAGGTTTTTTCCCATATTAAACCGGCCCTTAAGCCCTACAGCTTTGACGCCGGCCCCTGGGATCTTATCGTTCTGGGGACGCCGGTCTGGGCCGGTTCCCCCGCGCCGGCCATGGTGTCCTTCCTGGACAAAACGAAGATCAGCGGGAAACGGATCGCCCTCTTCGTCTGCCATGCCGGAGGGATGGGGAAAGCCCTGGAAAAGCTGAAGGCCCTGCTGCCCCTTAACAGCATCGCGGGGGAAATCGGCTTGGTGAATCCCCTCCGGCAGGGCAAACAGGAACTAAAGGCAAAACTGGAGGCTTGGGTTAGGGAACTGGCGGGAAGCGATTACCGCAAGGCAATGCCTAGGCCTTGACTATCACGCTTTCCAATCCGAGAATTTCGCCGATCTTTTGGATGATTGCCGCCCGGTGGCCCAATCCTAAGGCGTAATGATGGGTAGGGCCTTCCATTACCCAGGCTTTTATAAAGGTTTTGATGTCGGGCTTAAAAAACCCCCGGGTGTTGGTATTTCCCGTGGGGGGTATGGGGCCTTTTACGCTTTCCCCCTCACCGATGACCAGTTTCATTTTTCCCTGGGCGGTTTGCGTAATTCCCAGCATGGTGATGGGCCCTTCTTTTAGATGGAATTCCACCGAAGCGCCCCGGCCCGGCTTGCCGTGGTATTTAATAAGGCTCCTCAGAACGGGCTTCCCGTCTGCTATGGCTATATGGTGCGGCCCGTCGTGCCCTACGAGGATGAACCCTTCATCAAAATCTATAGGGTGAAATTCGGCAAAACTGCCTCCCATGCCAAGACGATCCATAATGAGCATAGCTATACAAGTTTTAAGATCGTATTCGCCGCACATGGGAAAGCCCTGGCCGTTAAGGATTGAGTTGCCCACGATCAGGCTGGAACAAATTTCCCTGTTCAGCGAACCTTCTTCCCCTTCATAATAATAGGCCAGCCCGGTAAGGCGGTAACGTTCCACGAGTTTATCCAGGGCGCAGGCGGATTTGGCCGCCTGCCGGAGGTCCTCTTCCGTCAGTTTCCTGGTTACAGGATCATTTTTTGGAGCCGGTGTATCAAATTCCCGTAATATATAAGACGCCTTCTCATCAATTTCTCTGTCTGTAACATCCCGGTAACAGACGGCCAGATAATCTGGTTCCAGGAGCGGTACATGGAGTCCAAAAGCAGAGGAAACGGCCGCAGGATCCGTATGCATGTCGTACATTGATTCCAGCACATGCCCCATAAGGCCTATACGGGCCCCTTTAAGGGAATGCAAAACCCGGGCAATATCGCACCAGTCCGCTAATTTCCGTACAACGTCACTGTCATCATGCAGTTTACCGATAATGACATCATCCAGGGGCTTGCCCATCCGGACGGCGACCCCGGCAAATTCCGGCACCGAGCAGATGTTGTCATTCTCGAGCTGCATAAAGGTACTGGCAATAGTATAGTCCATGGCAGAACGAGGCTGGACGGCAACAAGTACAACCGGAATATTTATATCCCGTATAATCGGGGCAAAGGTGGAAGATGTGGCATATGTCAGCATGTTGCAGAAAATAATATCAAGCCTGTCCGCCTGCATGCGGCCCAAGGTTGAGTAAGCCTTTTCACTGGTATCCGCCATGCCGTAATCGAAGAGTTCAATATCTTTGGGCAACAGCTCCTTAAACTCCTGATGGTATTTTATCAGATTGTTGAGAAGCCCCTCGAACTGGGACCAGTAGATTTCATGCCCAACGCCGAATACACCTATCCTCGGAAAAGTTGTTTTTTTGCGAATTATCATTTTTTGCTTCTCCCTGTCATTTGTTCGGAAATTATATCCCTCTGTTCCGTTCCCCGCAATATGTGTTATTTGTGGTAGTTCCCTGAAATATATGTATTCGTTGCTTTATTCGTAGCGAAGGGTTTAATACC
>JAIRRU010000234.1 GCA_031255815.1 Treponema sp.
CCCAGGCTCTTCCCCTTTACCGCCACCTTGTCCAGAAGGCGGTAACGCAGCTCCGCTGTTTCTTCGCCGTATTTCTGCAGTTCCTTATAGACCGTTTCCGAGATAAGGATCTCCGCGCGGTAGATCTTGGTAAGCCCCTCCATGCGGGAGGCCAGGTTTACCGCGTCGCCGATAACCGTATAGTCCATCTTCCGTTCGCTGCCGATATTGCCCACCGTAACTTCCCCGTAGTTGATCCCTATGCCGATATGGAATTCCTTCTGGGCCTTTTCCCTTTGGCTTTCGTTAAAGAGCGCCAGGGCGTCTATCATATCGAGCCCCGAAAGAACCGACTGGAGGGCGTCGTCCCCGTGTTTTACCGGAGCCCCCCAGAAGGCCATGATGGCGTCCCCGATATACTTATCCACAATGCCGTTCCGGTTCATGATGATGTCCACCTGCCCCGAAAAGTAGCGGTTCAGGGCTTCCACCAGTTTATCCGGGCTGTCGGAAAAGCCTTCCGAGATAGTAGTAAAGCCGCGGATATCGGAAAAGAGGATGGACAGCTCGGCGTTTTTCCCCTTGAGCAGGTTGGGTTCCGGGGAACTGAAAAATTCCTCGATTACGTCCTTGGGGACGTACTTCTGAAAAATATTCCTGATCCGCTGTTCCTTCTTGCCGGCAAGAACCGCCTCAAAGGCGTAACGTTTTATCTCCTTCCACGCCTTCTCCAGTTCCCCGCTCATCAGGTTGAAAGTGTGGGCCAGGGTTCCTGTTTCATCCGCGTATTCCACCTCCACCCGGGAGGACAGATCCGCCGTGGCGATAAGCTCCTGCATGGCCCTGACTACCCGGCCAAGGGGATTGGTAAGAAGGCGGCTAAGCAGGACGAGGAGGATCGCGGCGGCTCCCGCCGAGGCAAGCAGCATGATCAGGGCAAGGCTTGTGATGCTGTCCGCGTCCCGGTAGAAGGCGGAGCGTTCCTCCGAGAGGACGAGGTGCCAGCCGAAGGGGGTAAAGTAAAAGGAACGGAACACCCGTTCCCCGCCGCCCATCCGGGCCCGGAGGAGCCCCTCGTTTTCCTCTTCCCCCAGCAGGGCCAGCAGCGGCCCCCTTTCTTCGGGAAGGATCTCCAGGGGCCGGGTGCTCATAACTACCCTTGCCTCGCCGTCCAGGGCAAGGATAATCTCCGTCTCGCTCAAGAGGATGCTGCGGGCATAGGATTCCACCGCGTTCCGGGCGGCGGCGATCATGTCGGGCCTTCCGGCGTAGTTGTTTTCCACCAGCAGCGACCACTGGTTTTCCGTGTATTTCTGGAGTTCCCCGATCTTAAAATCGAAGAACTGCCGGGTTACCCGGTTGATGCCTTTTAGGGCGGCAAAGTAGGAAGCCCCCTCCGCCACGCAGAGCGATACTATGATCAGAGGCAATACCACAAGGAATATCTTAATCCTGATTTTCATGGGCACAGTCTAAAACAAAAAAATACCCGAAACAACCGCGCCCCTGTCTATTCGCTCCCCGCTTCCCGGGCCGCGCTCCGGCCCAGGGGCTTCAGGATGCCCCCGATTTCCCCGTAGGGAACAACAACTTCCACAAAGCCCATGGAGTAGGGGCCTATTTCATAGGGATCCCAATGGAAGCCGATCCCCTCGGGGGAAAGAAAAAAATTCTCCGTAGGTTCCGCCTGGTTTACAAAAAAGCCGCTCTGCCGCAGGGAATCGTCCCCGCCCAGTTCCCGGCTTTTTCTGAGTTCCCCGTTAATCTTTTCCGCCAAGTCCTGCCGGAATTCCTCCCCGATTATATCCGAAAGCAAGACCCGCCGGGCCGTTTCCCGGTTAAAGACAAAGTAATTTTTGCCGTAATTGCCGTGGGCGCCGCCGGTATAATCCGCCCAGCTCCGGGAAATTACGAGGAAACGGGGGCTGTTCATCTCCACCCTAAAGTCTTCATCGTAGTACCAGTTCAGTGTTCCGGAGAGGATCCGGTCAGGCTGGTTCCGGATTTCTTTCCTGATGTCCCGGTACTCGCGGGTTTTAAGCCGGATCTGTTCTTCAGCGTAATCCTGGAGATCCATCCCCCGGTAGAAAATATCGCGGAGGAGGGCGTCCAGGCTTTCTTCCTTCCCGCCCGGCTCCGCGGACACCCCGACAAGGCTTAGGGTAACATGGAGGGAGGGAGCCTCATCCCCCGCCGGAACCATGCTTTCCGCCTCTTCTTCGTCCCAGAGGGGGATGAAAATTTCTTCCTGGTAGAACTGTATATCTTCCGCGGTTCCGGCCGCTTTTTTATTCGATTCGGTCTTGCAGGCGGGAAAACCCAGGCTGAGGCAGAGAAAGAAAAGGAATAGCTTCCCGCAAAAAAGCGGGTAACTGTTCAGCCGCCTGCGGGGGGTAGCACGAGGGAACAGGAAAAGCGCTGGAATCACGCTATGGCTGAACGGGCGCAAAAACGGTTTTGTTTTTTCCATTACTCCATTATCATAAATCCGGCCGGCCAAGTCAAATTTACGGGCCCGCGGCTTGGCGCGGGCGCGCTTTTGGGGAATAATGCGGGAATGGCATATAGACGGGAATGGTTCAACGACGGGGAATTCTGGGAACGCTACGCCCCTATCATGTTCGACGACAAGCGCTGGGAGGAGATCCCCGAAGTGGCCGACGGGGTTACCTGGCTCGCCCGGCTCGATCTCTATCCGGAAGAGGAGGCCGGCCTTCCGTCCGGGCAGGGCCTTCCTTCCTCGGGCCCCCGGCTTGCCGATCTCTGCTGCGGCTTCGGGCGGCTGACCCTGGAATTCGCCCGCCGGGGCTTTGCCGCCACGGGGGTAGACATTACCGAAAGCTACCTGGCCGCCGCCAGGGAAGACGCGGCTTACGAAAACCTGGACATTGAATTTGTGAAGCAGGATGTGCGGGACTTCAGGCGGCCCGGCTTCT
>JAIRRU010000261.1 GCA_031255815.1 Treponema sp.
AACCTGGAAAATTCCCGTGAGGTGAAGGGCGAACTGGTAAAAAACCGGGTGCTGATGAATTTCAACCAGGACGGGGTTACGGGGGATCAGATCCTGCGGAGCCTGCGGGCCATGATCGTCGAGGGCGGCTTTAAAGCCGAATCCCTGATCATCGACGGTTTCGATTTCGCCAAGATGGACCGGGACCGGCTTGCCAAGGTAAAGGAATTTGCCGGGGAACTGGGCCTGGAAGTCTGGTACAGCTGCGCCGTTCCCTCCGGGGAAGGGCAGTACACCAAACAGGGCGTCCCCCTCCTTATCAAAGACTACGTAGACCTTGTTGACTCGGTGATCGTCCTGTACCCCAAAAGCGATCATATCGAGTTTTCGGTTTCCAAAGACCGGGACACCTACAACCCCGCGTCCATGGCCTTAAAGCTCGACCCCAAAACCCTGCTGATCCTGGAAGGCTGATTGGTACCAGGCCGCGCCGCCCTGGCTTGCCTCGTGCGGTTCGCGGCTATCCTTTTATCCATGCTTTTAGCCCAAGCGAAGCGCCGATTTACCGGGCTGCCAAAAGAATTAGCCACGAACGGCACGAACCACACTAACCCTACTCCAAAACTTCCCCCGGACACCGGAAATCTTGGCAAAGCCAGGCTAGAGCCGGGTAAAAAGTCAGGGCTGCCGGCGTAATAGTTCGTGGTGTTCGTGTGGTTAGTGGCTGTCCTTTTATTATCCATGCTTTTCAACCTGTTAGCCGAGTTTTACCAGCAGGGTTTTGATCTCGAAGGGGCGGAACTCCAGGGGAAGTTCCCTTCCGGTAAAGGGGAGGGGCCTTCCGTTCCCCTCAAGCATGTCCGTTTCCTCCGCCCTGGCGATGGGGCTGGAGAAACGCAGAACCGTCCGCGCCCTGCCCCCCAGGCTTTCGTAGAGACGGAGCGCAAGCCCGCCTCCGCCGGATTCGGGCGCCTTGACACATTCAACGATCACCTCAGCCCCTTCCACGGAGCAGAGGGAGTAATCCGCGCCCGGTTCCCCGGTTTTCGCTGCCCGCTTCCCGCCGGACGCCGCGGTATCCCGCTCCCCCGCGTCCCGGGCGGCTGCTTCGAGAACCGCGCCGGAGTTCAACTCATAGGCGCCGCGTATGCTGCGGGAAGCGGCGAAGCCCCCGGTAAAGGGGAGCAGGGCGTAGGTAAAGTAATGCACGCCGCAGTCCGCTTCCGGATCCGGGGCCTTTGGGGAGCGGAGAAGGGTAAGCCTCATGCGGGTAGTAGTCCTGCCGTCCGGCCCCGCCAGGGGGGAAACATCGTGGCCGTATTTGCAATCGTTGAGCAAGGCGATACCTCCGGCGATGCTGCCGGTTGTCCCGCCTCCGGCCCCCTCCTCGACGGAGATCCATTTGTGGGCGCAAATTTCAAACTTGGCCCGGTCTTGGGGCAGGTTCCGGTGGGTATTCCGGAAGACGTGGCCGTACTGCACTTCGCAGCGGACTTCCCCGCTGTCTATGGCGGTATCGAAGCCGACCTTGAGGAGCCGCCGGCGTTCCCGCCAGTCGACCTTGGTTTGGAAGTCGATGCGGGGATCCTCGCGGTAGAACACCAGATCCTGTACCAGCGTCGAGGCCGAGGCGATACGGTAGCTCTGCCGGATCCGGAACGAAAGCGGCCCCCGGCTGATCAGTTCCGAGGAAACCAGGGAGTTTTCCTCTTTAAGATACCTGGTCCAGTCCGCGTCGATATCCCAGGCTTCCCAGTAAACCGGCACGTCCTCGGCGCTGACAAAGCGGTTAAAGCTCCCCCCGGGGGCGACCAGTTCGGCCCCGCGGCGCAGATCCGTCAGGCTCCCTATCCTTCCGCAGGGTTCAAAGCGAACCCGGTAGAAGGGGGTTTCGAGGAGGCCGTCCTGGTAATGAAACGCCGCGTCCGGGGAAGCGGACTCCGGGGAAGAATCGCCGGGGGATTCATCCCCCTTGATCCGGGTAAAAGCCTTCCAGCCCAGGGGCGGCAGTTTCGGGGTGAAAAGCGCCGTTTCCCGGCCTTCAATATCCTTGAAGTACTCAACCGGGTAAACGGCGCCGTCCGCCCCACGGAGGGCGGTACAGCGGCTGCCGTTTTTTCCCAGTTTTTCCGCGGGTACCGCCTGGGGATCGCTCCGTTCCCAGGAAAGATCGTTAAAAACCAGCGTATCGGCCCCGCTTCGGTCTAAAAGGGAGCGGCGCCGCTTTTCCCCCAGGAGGGCCAGATCCGCCAGGATCCCCGCGTGGGCCGCCTCGGCTTCCTGGTACACCCGGCGTATGGAGGAACCGGGTATGATATCGTGGAACTGCAGGGTAAGGGTCCCCTTCCAGGCTTTGTCCAGTTCTTCCCGCGGATAGGCTTCTCCGGAAAGGGCGGCTATCCATTCGGCGTGCCGGAGGGCAAATTCCGCCCGCCGGTTGTTCCGCTTGGTACGCCCCTGGGTGGTGTAGGTTCCCCGGTGAAGCTCCAGGTAGAGTTCCCCCCTCCACTCAGGCCAATCCGCGTCCTGGCTGAAGATCTCCTCCAGCGCGGCGGATACGGGTTTCCAGACCGCCTTGGGGACGCCCTCAAGGTTCCCCAGCCTGCGGGCCGTTTCCAGATCGGCGCGCATGGTTCCGCCGCCACCGTCCCCTTCCCCGACAGATTTTACCACCCCGCTCTGGATCTCTTTGTGCTGCACTTCCCGCCAGGTTTCCGCCAGGCTTTCCGGGCTTACCCGCCCGTTGTAACCCTGCGCCCGGGCGGTGATAAAGTGGGTCCTGATGCCCGTGCCGTCTATGCCCCGCCAGATAAAGGTATCGTAGGGGAAGCGGGTGGTGTCGTTCCAGTTGATTTTACTGGTAACAAAGTATTTGATCCGGCAGCCTTTAAGGATCTGGGGAAGCGCCGCGGCGTAGCCGAACACGTCGGGCAGCCACAGGGTGTCCGCCTCGTAGTTAAAAGCCTCCCGGTTAAAGGCCTTGCCGTAGAGAAACTGCCGTATCAGGGATTCCCCGGAGGGGATGTTGCAGTCCGCCTCCACCCACATGCCCCCGTTCGGTTCCCAGGCGCCTTTTTTGAAGGCTTCCTTTACCGCCTCAAAAATAGACGGGTATTCGTTCCTGACGATCTCCATCTGGCAGGGCTGGGACTGGACAAAGACAAATTCGGGATACTCGGCGGCAAACCTGGTCATGTTAATAAAAGTGCGGGCCGCCTTCCGCTCGGTCTCGCCGATGTGCCAGAGCCAGGCGTGATCGATGTGGGCGTGGCCGATAAGGCAGACCGTGGGAACGGTGTCGCCGTTTTTCGCCCGCAGGAGGGGGCTCAGCTTTTCCGCCGCCCGGGCCGCCTGTTCCTCCAGTTCCCCGGCGGGGGAACCGCCCCCCTCCGCGGAAGCTTCCCCCGCGGAAGAGAGGCTCAGCTCCCCCAGGGCTTCCAGAAGCCCCTTAATAATCCGGGCCCTGCGGAGGGAATCCTTGTCCAGTTCTTTGGCCGCGCCGCAGAGGGCAAGGACATCGTAGTAAAGGGAATAAAGGGCCGGGAGCCGTTCCAGGAGGAAGCCCCCTTCAAAGCTGTTGGGGAAGGAAGCGAGCTGTTTCCCCAGCGTGATGATGATCTTCTCGCCCTGGAGGGGCCCGGAGCCGTTGTAGGGGTGTCCCGCGTAGGCTTCGAGGTGGAGGCTGTGTTCCGCCCCGTCCGCGCCTATCCTGAGCTTCCTGTGGAACATGTTGAAGGCCCCGGCGGGCTTGCCGTCGATAAAGGCCAGGGAATCGGCGTTGGGAAGGACGCTGAGGAAAAGGGGCCTCCGGCTTTCCGGGGCCCGGTAGGAAGCGCGGAACCACGCGCAGTTCCAGGCCTTCCCCCAGGGGGCGGGGCTGCCGATCTTCCGCCATTGGGCATCCGCCGGAGGCTCCCGGTAGGTTTTTCCGGTTTCGAAAATTTCAAAATCCAGGGCCGCGATTTTGCGGTAGGAATTTCTCTCAAGGAATTCAAGGTACTGGCTGATACGGCCTTCCGCCTTGGGGAGCAGCATAAGTTTTACCCTCCGGTCTTAACTGACGTCCGCCCCCAAGCCGCTTGCTTTGCGGGGCTCTAACTAGTGTCTGTCCATAATGTGTCTACATTATGGACAGACTCTAGCTATAGAAGCTGTTCCGAAACTTCAGTTTTTGGAACAAACTCTATAATAAGGCCTTTTGGGGGGCTTTGCCAGACTCTATCCCCGAAAGGAGCTGGAGTATCTGGAGAAAGACGCGGATCCGTTTACAGACAAGGGTCAGATCCTTAACAAGCGGGGTTTCCCTTATAAGCTCCAGCTCCCGCCAGTTAATGATAAGCTCGCCCGCGCCCCTTTCCCGGTCTTCCAGGGCCTTTTCAAAGCTTATGCCGATAACGCTGAGGGCCCTGGCGGAAGACTTGACAAAATCTTCCGCATCCTCGTTAACGTTCTTAAGGGTGGCCTTGAGGTAGCGCAGCTGGCTTTTATCCCTGTCGGACTTGGCCAGCATTAGCTGCAGCCGGGATCCGGTTTCCCCGTTTTCCCCCAGGGACTCGTCGAAGGCGGCGATCTGGGCGGCGGCGTCAATGAGGACGTGGTAGTTCTCGGATATCTCCTGGGAAACTTCCATGGAAAACCACTTGCCGCGGATAAGCAGCAGTTCGCAGATGCTCTGCATCTCCTTTTTGAAAACATCCAGCAGAAAGGCTTTTGTGTAGTTAAAACTTTCGGCGCAGAGGTAGCCGTCCAGACCCAGTTTTGCGAAGGCGGAGCCTTCCTGGGGGGTATAATGCGCGGCCCGCCTGACATCCGGATTGCCAAAGACATCCTGGGAAAGCTCCCTTACCTGGAGCATCTTTTTTTCCCGCGTAAAACCGTCCAGCGCCGCCCGGACTTCCTTTTCCCGGGCTTTCAGGTAATTCGAGACGACGTATTCAGCGCTCAGGGACGGCTTGAACTGCCAGGAGGGGTTCTCCTCTATGTGCCTGACCATCAGTTCCAGGATGTTTGAGCGCCGCAGTTCCCGCAGGGAGGAGGAAAGGGCCTCCCACTCTTCAGGGTTGATAACATCCACGCCGTTTTTGTAGAGTTTCAGCACCCGCAGGGGAGGCCCCCAGTCCAGTTCCGTGTCAACGGCCCAGGATACCTCAAGAAAATCCTTTATCTGGCCGCTGAGATGCCGCCCTATGGCCGTACCGAAATGGGGCTGGATACTGAAATTATCCTCAATAAGGGAGGGATCGAATTTCTTAAGAAAAAAGAAGAAGTCAAAGGCTGAAAGGTTAACCAGCGCCAGGATCTGGCTGTAACAGCGGTCTGCGTTGCTCATAAGGGCGTCGTCAAGGCCCGAAGCCAGCAGCTCGAAATCCTCCTGCAGAAGCCGGGAAACCTCGTTCACCGGCATGGTCTTGGTGCGTTCCTTTACCTGCTCGGCGCTTAAACGCTGCCTGGCGTCCAGGTACCTGATGTCCAGAAAGGCCTCTACGGTAATGTCCTTTAACAGTTCCGACTTGGCGGCGTTTTGCAGGAAGATACGGGCATGGGAAACGGCGCGGTACATTTCAAAAAAGAAACTTGCCAGGGCAGGCCCGCCCATTCCGGTTCTGGGCCGGTAGAAACGGGAATACTTATTCGCCGACAGTTCCCTGGCGAGCTGCTTCATTGCCCTTTTTTTTATTACCCGGGGGTCGTTGCTTTTGAATAAAAATAAAAACAGCTTTTCAAAAAACGGCAGGGCCATAGGATCTATTTTTTCCTGGATGCCGCTATGGCCGCTTCGCCGATTTTTGAGGTTATATCGCCCAATATTCCCCGTGCGGTTCTGCTCTCTTCCATGGAGTCCTGGTACCTGTTCCCCGCCAGGCTTGCTTCCGCCTGATCCGTGCTGCGCCGGGCGGCGTCGAAATCCTCGTCCACCTCGTCAAAGTCAAGGCCGGCCTCCTCCAGCTCCCTGGCCTTGCCGATGGTCTGCCCGGTTTCTTCCAGGGAATCTTTAACCGCGGCAAGCAGGGCGGCGGCCTCCTCCCTGGCCCGGGCCGAGGCGGCCCTGCCCTCGCTGATGGCCCTGTCCGCCGCGCTAATCGCTTCGGCGGCGAAGCTTTTGGCCGCCTCGTAACGTTTGGCCGCCGCTTCTTCCCTCATGCGGGCCAGGGCTTCCCGCGCCCTGGAGAGGGAAGTTCTCCCGAAAGCCGCCGCGTCGGAATCGTTCTCCGCCCGGATAACCGCGTTCTCCGCGGCGTCCATTTCCGCGACAGGCGGTTTCGCGCAGCCGGCCAGGAACAGGGCCGGGAGCGCTATGATGAGGACAGCCCGGGGTACAGCCCGGATCATCAATAAAAGCCTCGATTTTTTCACTTTGCTTCTCCTGAAAGACATTAGGCTTGTTCAAGACCCGCTAGGTTCCCGAACGCGGCCCGCGGAATACTCCGGATCCCGCCGGTTAAGCGCTTGCGGTGAATAACGCTGAGGCCGTTCCAAAACTTCAGTTTCTGAAACGGCTTCCCACCTTATTATCGGTAAAACCAGCCGATGATTCTATAATACAAACGCGGGCGGGGAATATAAAGGGTGTCCGGGCCCCTCCAGGAAATCCCCCGAATTTCCGAAAATAAGTAATACATGACAGCGTTTATTACCAGAAGAAGATCTGTGCTGATATTTCTCTGCGCCCTTCTTGCCGCGGGCGCCGCTACGGCGCTGCTGGACTGCCTGCTCAAGGGGCCGAAACTGGGGCCCCATTACGATTTCCTTATGAGCCGGAGGGCCCCTTTCCAGATTGACCGGAGCCTCCTCCTGGTGGATACCGAGGATATCATCGGGCCGGAAAGCGCCGTCCAGCTTATCCTTGCCCTTATCGAGATGGACGCGGCCGCCCTGGTCATCGAGAGCCCGGTATTGAGCTTTTCTTCCGGCCGGGAAGGCGAGGGGGATCTGCGCTACCGCTTTGACGAGGAATTCGCCCTTTTAGGCCGGAATATCCAGAACCTCTTCGAGGCTATCCGGATGGGTTCCGTCCCTCCCTCGGAGTCGGAGCAGTACGTGGCCGAACTGGTGGAACTGGCAAACCGGGGAAAGGAGCGCCTTACCCTTGCCCTGCTCCAGCACGATGAGGCCGGAATGGCCCGGATGGAACAGGCTATGGCGGCCTTCGGCAAAACCCTCAAAGCCGGGGATCTCAGGCTTCCCACCCCGGAAGACTCCCCCTGGTATTCCCGGCCCCAGCCGGACTGGGACGGCAGGCTGCGCCGGATAGCCCCGGTCTTGCCCGGCGGGGAGGAACATGTGGTTTACGCGGCCTTTAAAGACCGTTTCAAAGATTTCCCCGTCTTCCCGCTCGGGGAAGCCCTGCCGGGAGAGCCGGAAAAGGCCTCCATCCCCCTGGATGTAAACGGGGCCATTCTCTTTGAGTGGCCCGGGAGGGGGGAAAGCTTCCGGCGCCTCCCCCTGGATTTTTTCCGCCAGTACGGCGAGGCCGATCAGAACCTGCAGCGCCTCCTTAAAGAGGCGGATTCCCTGGGGATCTACTCCGAGGTACTGCCGGAAAATTCCCCCCTCTACCTTGCCGAATACGCGCTGGCCCTAAGGGAAGAGCTCCTTAAGGTCCAGGCCGGGGAGGGCGGTGAAAACGGCGGAGCCCTTGCGGAGCAGGCCAAGGCGGGCTGGCTCCGGGCCCGGCGGGAGTATTTCAGCCGTCTTGCCGAATTCCTTGAAGGGCCCTCGGAAGCCAGGCTGGTAAGGGGCTACGAGGAACTCATCGCCTCGGAAGGCCTGGAGGAGGAGGGCCGGGCCCGGATCAGCGCCCTGCGGGACGAGCTTATCAGCGCCTTTGGGAAGCTGAGAGGCGCTTGGGGGGAATTGCGGGACACGCGATCCTTCCTGGAGGGAACCCTGGCCTCCTCCTTCGTTATCCTGGGGCCCGGCAGGCAGGCGGCCCCGGCGGCGGGCCTTCCCTTTCTGCGGGAACTCTTTCCCGGAAAGCCCGCCCTTTCCGTCCCGGAAGCCTCGCTGGTTCTGGCGAATACCCTCCTTACCGGACAGGCGATTCGGCCGGGGGAAAGCCGCCGGGCCCTCTTTGCGGCCTTCCTCGCCAGCCTTCCGGTGATCCTGATCATGCTGCGCCTCGGGCCCTGGGGGGGCCTGAGCGCCGGCTGCATACTCAGCGCCCTTATCGGGGCGGCTTTCTCCTGGAGTTTTATCGTCCTGGGCTACTGGATCGATCCCCTCATCCCCCTGGGCGCTTCCTTCGCCGCGGTTCTCACGGTTTTTTCCCTCACCCTGGTGGCCTTTAGGCGGGGAGCCCGGCGCTTCCGCCTGGCCTACGGGCCCTGCGTGGACAAAAGCTGTCTCAGGCGCCTTATCGCCGCCGGCCGGCCTTCCCCCGCCGAACGGATACGGGTCAAGGCCGCGGTGATTACGATTCGGGAAACCGGGCTCCTTGCCAGGGAGGATCGGGCAGGGCCCCTGGCAGGGGCCGCCGCGGTGGAAAAGTTCCGGGAAGCCGCCGCCCAGGCGCTTAAAAAAGCCGGGGGGGTTGTTATCGGCTGCGACGGGGACATGGTGCAAGCCTGCTTCGGCTCCCCCCTGGAACGGATAGGTTCGGCCCAGGATCCCTACGCCCGCCACACCCGCAGCCCGGCGCTCCGGGCGGTGGAATTCGTCGCCGGCATGGCGGCCGGAGCGCCTGGAGCCGCGTCCTGGCGTTTCGGCATAGACGCCGGGGAATGCGCCTTTGGCTATCTGCCCGTTTCAGGCTACTCCGCCTTTGGCCGCCCCGTAGTACGCTCCCGTATTCTTTCCGGCCTTACCCTCCGCTACAAGACCCGGATCATAATCTCCGAATCGGTTAACGGGGAACTGAGGGACAGGCCGGTACGGAAACTCGATGTGCTCAAAGAGCAGGACGGCAGCGCCGGGGAAGCTTTCTACCGGCTCCTTTCGCGGTAAAGCGGGGAGTTCAGTTTCTCTATCACCGGAACGAGGAGCCGCAGCCGCACGACCCGGCCGCC
This sequence comes from Treponema sp., assembly GCA_031255815.1. The sequence continues at coordinate 8,985 of JAIRRU010000261.1, forward strand.
CCCCAGTTCGGCGAAGGCCCGGTAACGGCCGCCGTCATCGGAGAAGGGAGATTCCTTTTCCCCAGGGAAGGGGGCGTAGCGTTTCTGGGTCCAGACCAGGGAGGGATCGCCCAGGGATGTCCGGGGCCGGGCGGGATCGAAATAGATGAACGATTCGTGAACCCCCCTTTCATCCGGCGGCGCCTCGTCGGTGCATTGGAGATACCGGATAGCGCCGGAAGAAAAATTTACCGACTGGATAAGGGCCGAATGGGACATCTCCCCGTTCCGGCCCCGGAACAGGATGATATCCCCAGGCCGCAGATTGGCGATTTCGTCCTCCACCGGGATAATCTGGGAACTTTTTGAATTGTAAAAGGCGGTTCCCGCATACCAGGAAGGCTGATCCCCCCTCTTTACCCCCAGGGTTCCCGCCAGGGCCCGCCCCAGATCCAGACCCCCTGCCCGGGCCACGTAGGACAGCGCATGCCACACAAAGCCGGAGCAGTCCATCCCCGTATGGCCCACGCAGTAGAGGTAGTTGTAAACATCGGTCTCCTCAAGCCCCCGGCCCTTTACCAGCACGTAAGGCCGGTGGGGCAGGCCCCGGTAAGCCCCGGCTTTCATCCGGGCGATATCGAAGAGATCCCCGGAACCGGCCCAGCGCTGGCTGGGAATATCGAAAATGATCACCTGTTCCCGCCCCTTGTTCAGGCTCCGGGTGTATTCCCGGAAATCTTCCGAATCGAGAAGGGCCTCGATAACAGGCCAGAGTTCGCCCGGTTCCGCCTTGCCGCGCCCCAGGAATTCCCAGCCCTGCTCCGAAAGGGCATCCCGCTCGTTGTTTTGGGCAAAGGGCATCCGCAAGTTCATTACCTTGCCGTCCAGAATCCGGGTTTTAAAACAGAGCCGGTAGGCTTCCTCGATGATCGCCTCAACCCCCGTGCCCCAGAGACGGGAAGGCCGGGAAAAGGCGGCCAGCCCGCCGCCCTGTTCGTCGGCCCGGAGCGGCGCCGGCCCCCCCGCAAGGGAGAGGAAGACGAGGAACAGGAAGCCCCCTTCCCTCATGTTTCCCCTT
>JAIRRU010000283.1 GCA_031255815.1 Treponema sp.
AGATAATCCGGGGGCGGCAGGGGGGAAAGAAAAGCCCGCTGGGACGCAATGACGATGCCCTGCTGTCCCGCAGCCAGATTTGCCAGCAGGCCTACCCGTTCCCCAAAAACCGCCGAGAGGGGGGCCATGTCCCGGTAGGGCATGGTTCCCCACCAGGGAAAAACCGCCGCCGGCACCCCGGCGGTTTCCAGATCCCGGGCAAGCCGGGCCGCCTCAAGATCCGAAGAAACCACGGCCAAAAACCGCCCCCTGAGTTCCCGGTACAAAAGCGAAAGCAGGATACCGGTCAAAGCGCCCTCGGAGGCTTCTATTTCCAGGGGGAATTTTCCCGCGTTCGCGGCTTTAAGGATCTCCCTAACCGGCGATGAAGCGGCGATTTTTTCCCGCAGTAAAGGAAAAGATAAGGTATTCATATCAGTTTACCGATTACTATAATATAGGAAAGGGTTAAAATAAACCCACTGGAGTTGTATGTGAACCGAAAATACAGCCTGCTTGCGGCCTTATTTCTCATAGCGGGATTATGTTCCGGCCTGGAGGGAACCGGGAACGCCCGGAACGGGGCGGTTTCCATAGACATCCGCTTTTTTGACAAGAGGATCTATTACCTTGAGGCCGAACCCATTTACATCAGGATGACCATCACCAACAACGGACCGGCCGCCTACCGGTTCAAGCTGGCCGATGAAAGGGCCTTTTCGGTGGATTTTGATGTCCGTACCACAACCAACCGGACGGTAGAAGCCGCCGATGTCCTGGTGCGGAAACGGAGCCAGAGCCGGCAGGTGTACTTTAGGGAAATTTCCATCGAAGCCGGGGAATCTTTTTCGTTTGTGGAAGATCTCAGGTCTTACGCCCTCCTTAACCGGAACGGTTCCTATATAGTCCAGGCCCTGATCTACCCGGAACTCTACTACCCGGAGGAGAACCTTCAGGCGGGCCTGAACGGGGAAGGGCGGGTAACGGCAACGGCGCTAAACCCCCTTGTTTCCGACAACCGCCTTAACCTCAGCATACGGCCAAGGCCTCTCCCCGGCCCCGACGGAATCCCCCTGGCCCTGGATGTGGAGACCAACGCCATCCTGGTACGGCAGAAGCTCCCCCCCGACGAGGTGGTAAGCTACCTGCTTACGGCCCGGCAAAAAAGCCAGTGGGAAAAGTTCTTCCTCTACCTGGATCTGGAAGCCATGCTCTCCAGGGACGCCTACCGCAGACGGCAGTGGCTGGCGGAATCCGAGGAGGGGAGGCAGAGGATGCTGGACCGCTACAGAACGGAGCTTCAAAGTTCCGTGGTAGACGGCGACATAGCCACCATACCCTCGAGTTTTGTCATCGAAAGAACCACCTATCACGATGATGAAGGCGTTGTTACCGTACTGGAATATTTCAAGCTTGGAACTTATACTAAAAAAGAACGGTATACGTATTATTTGTACCGTAAGGATGATATTTGGAGAATCGTAGACTTTTCAGTCACCGACCTTGGAACAGAATAACATGGCGGAAAACACAATGAAATTGTTGCTGGTAATGGGGTCCGATGATACATCTAATCTGATTTCTCTCTATATCAAGCCTCTGGGGTTTGAGCTGATCCGTTATCACTACGTGCTTAAAGCCATGGACAATATTGATGAAGCCGATCCGTCGGCGATTATCATCAGCGCCAGGGATTTTCCCCGGCATTGGAAAACCATGGTCCAGTTCGTGCGCAGCGAAAGGCCCAAGGATCTCTGCCCCATCATTCTCCTCAAGGGCAATAATTTCCCCCTGGAAGAAACCTCCAAAGCCTTCTACCTGGGGGTAAGCGGCATTGTCGACGAGGCTCTGAACGACTCGGCCGAAATAAACAGGCTCCAGAATATCCTGAGCCGCTATATACCGCTGGAAGAAAAGCGCAGGGCCCGGCGTTATCAGGCCAAAAAATGGCAGCGTTTAAACTTTGTCTTTGCCGGCCCCAAGGACAAAACCATTGTTACCGGAGAGGTTAAAACCATTTCCACCGGGGGCCTTTCGTTTTATCCCGAACACCCCGCCGTGATGAAGGATATATGGCTGAACACGGAACTCGCCGAATGTTCCCTCCGGGTGGGAGATAAAATCCTGTCGCCTGTCTGCCGTTTGGCCCGCACCGGACGGATCGTCTCCATGGAGTTTGTTTCTTTCCCCCGGGAAGAAGAAGGAATCCTGGAAAAGTACCTGGAAAGTCTTCCTCTGGAAGAGTTGAAGCACAAGAAACAGACGCAACAGGCTCATCAGTGAGATACCAGCCCCGTGTAACAATCCGGTTGATTGTTACACGGGGCTGGCGGTTTTTGCGGCTTTCAGCCTTCCGCTATCAACGCTTCGATCTGCTTCCGGGCAATGCCGGGGTCGGCGCGGCCGCCGGTGGCCGCCAGGACCTTGCCTACCAGGAAGGCCGTGAGGGTCCGGCGGCGTTTGGGGTTGCCGGCCGCCGCCTCGGCGAAGATCTTTTCTTCCGCCCGCCGCACGGCTTCTACCGCCTCGGCGATCTTTCCGGGGTCGCTCAAAAGCTCCCAGCCTTTTTGCCTGACGATCTCTTCCGGGTCCTTGTCTTCCTCCGCCGAGGCTTCCAGCGCCTGCCTGGCGTTCTTGGTGGAAACCCGGCCGTCCTCGATCATGACCGCCAGAGAAGCCAAACGCTCCGGCGTCAGGGTAAAGTTCCCCAGGGCCCGGAGGGGAAGGCCCCCGCGGTGGAGCAGGCGCTTTATATCAACCAGGAGAAGGTTGGCGATACGGCCCGCGGCGTCCTTTGGGTCCAGACCCCGGGACACCGCCGAGGAAACGGCGCGTTCAAAATAATCGGCCCCTTCTTTTTCTTCGCAGACAAGATCCGCCTGTTCCGGGTTAAGGCCGTAATCGGCCTCGACGCGTTTCATCCGGTTCCGGGGAAGCTCCACCAGGGAATCTTCCACGGATTTGCGGAAAGCCGGATCGGGGACAAAAATGGGAAGATCCGGCTCGGGGAAATAGCGGTAATCGTGGGCGTTTTCTTTTTTCCGCATAGGCTCGGTCTGGTCCCGGTTTTCGTTCCAGAGCCGGGTTTCCTGAACCACGGTCTTGCCCTCGTCCAGAAGCGCCGACTGGCGGGCAATCTCGTAGTTGAGCCCCAGCCGCACAAAGCGGGAAGAGTTGAGGTTCTTGATCTCCACCTTTTTCCCCAGGCCCTGACCGGGAAAGTTGATGGACACGTTGGCGTCGGCCCTGAGGGAGCCTTCTTCCATGTTCCCGTCGCAGACCCCCAGATAACGGACCATGCGGCGGAGCTGCTGGATAAAGACCTCGGCCTCTTCTCCGGTTTCCATATCGGGCTCGGTAACGATCTCGAGCAGGGAGACCCCGGCCCGGTTATAATCCAGGAGGGAGACCGTACCGGTGTGGATCATCTTGCCCGCGTCTTCCTCCAGGTGGCATTCCTTGATACGCACCGTCTTTTTGAAGGCCCCGCCGCCGGCCGCGCCTTCAATCTCCACCGTGCCGTTCTGGCCCAGGGGAGAGGCGAACTGGGAGATCTGGTAGTTTTTCGGCATATCCGGGTAAAAATACTGCTTTCTCTCGAACCAGGTTTTTTCGGGGATGAAGCAGTTTAAGGCCCTGGCCACGGTACACCCCATACGCATAGCCTCGATGTTGAGGCTGGGAAGCACGCCGGGGTAGCCCATGCAGACCGGGCACACGTTGGTATTGGGCTCGTCCCCGAAGGCGGAACGGCAGCCGCAGAACACCTTGGTTTTGGTCAAAAGGTGAATATGCACTTCGAGCCCGATAAACGACTGGTACATTTATAGGTTCCTCCCGTTCCCGAATGCCCTATATCCCGAAGGCCGGGGAAAGGGACGGGCTTTTTCGTAGGCTCCGGCTATGTCCAGGAGGGTTTCTTCGGCAAAGGCCCGGCCTATAAGCTGGACGCCCACAGGAAGCCCGCCCTCCAGGGAGGCCGGGAAGGACAGGGCCGGGAGCCCCGCCAGGTTTGCGCAGCAGGTGTAGAGATCCGCCGCCTTTTGCGCGAAAGGCGAAAGGGACGAAGGCCCCCGGCCAAAAGCCCTGGTGGGGAACACGGGGAGCAGGATAGCGCCGCAGGAACCGGCGGGGCCTGAATAATCGCCGTCTCCCAGGAGGCTCTCGAAATTAGCCTTGATGGCCGCCCGTATCCTCTGGGCCCTGAGGTAGTACCGGTCCTGAAAACCCGAACGCAACACGAAGGTTCCCAGAAGTATCCTGAGCTTAACCTCGTCTCCAAAGCCCGATTCCCGCGCCTTGTCGATAAGATCGTCGGGGTTCTCGGCCCAGGCCGGCCGTTTTCCGTAGCGTATGCTGTCGAAGCGGGCCAGATTGGCGCTGGCCTCGGCGGCGGCGATGGTATAGTAGGCGGGGACCCCGTATTTGAGGCTCGGAAGCTCCACTTCTTTTAAGGTATACCCCAAGTCCGCAAGAACCTGCCTGGCGGTTTGGAAACCCGCGCGGACCTCGTCTTCGAGCTCGGCGGCCTGGGCGGCTATTTTGAGCGCCTCCCCATCGGCCCCGCCGCCCGAAGCGGCCGCCGCGGCCCTGGCCACCGCCTCGGGGGAGAGGACGCCGATGACCCCGCCGCGCGTCCCGCCTCCGGGGGCCGGCGCGCCGGAGGGGGCGTCCCGGGAGGTCTCGTCCATGGGGTCCGCGCCCCGGATAACCTCAAAGACCTCCCGGCACCGGGAAACCGTATCCGCGAGAACCCCTATACCCTCAAGGCTTGAGGCGTAGGCCACCAGGCCGTAGCGGGACACCGCGCCGTAGGTCGGCTTGAGGCCCGCCACCCCGCAGAACGCCGCGGGCTGCCTTACCGAGCCCCCGGTATCGGAGCCCAGTGCAAAGGGCACCAGCCCGGCAGCCACCGCGGCGGCGGAGCCCCCGGAAGATCCCCCGGGTACCCGGCTTGTGTCCCAGGGGTTGTTGGTCTGCTGTATCCCCGAATTGTCGGTGGAAGATCCCATGCCGAATTCGTCAAGGTTGGTCTTTCCTACCGGCACGGCGCCGGCGGCCAGGAGCTTACACACCGCCGTGGCGGTATAGGGAGCGCGGACATTGGCGAGCAGTTTGGAGCCGCAGCTTACCCCAAAGCCTTCTACCGCGATATTGTCCTTTACCCCAAAGGGGAGCCCCGTTACGGGAGTTTCCGCCTTTCCGCCCTTGCCCGCGAGGGCCTCTCCCCTGGGGGGGTCGAATTCGATAAAGGCCCCTATCCTGTCTTCCCAGGTTTTATAATACGAGTCAAAACCTTCAGGGAGTATCATCACACGCTCCAATTTATAGGACATTCGGG
>JAIRRU010000303.1 GCA_031255815.1 Treponema sp.
AGCTCTTCCGGAGGCGCCCAGCGGTTTTCCAGGGGTACGAGCATCCAGTCCGGGTTCCGAACCCGCTCCCAAAGCCAGTAGACCGCCTTGTTTGGGGGAATGTCCCGGCTCAGAATGTCCACGGCGAGCCCCCAGCTGTGGTAACTCAGGCGGGTATCCGCCTCTTCCGTAATCCGGCCCGAACTCCGGACAGTCCCCCGGATTTCCCGCCAGTTGTAGCCCCCGGCCTGCCCTATGGAGGCGACAAAGGCCGCGATCTCCCGGTTCTCCCCGGCGCTTTTTGTTGACGGAAGCCTCGACCCGCCCGAGGGCCTGGACAATATCCCGGTGTACCGTAAGGTTCCGCCCGAGGAAACGGATCCGTTCCAGATAAGCTTCCGCCTCCCTCCGGCTGAGCCCGCCGTAAAGCTTCCCCTGAAAGCCCCGGTAGCGCCGATCCCGCTCGGCGGATTCGGCGTCCCCCTGCCTGCGGAGGGATTCTACGTAGGCGGGGGAGTAAATCTCTGGGGAAAGAGGGCGGGAGGGGTAGGAGTCGTAACTATGGGGGGCCCAGGACTCCGCCTCCCCCCGGAGGCTGGGGGGAAGGAGCCTTCCCCCGGCCCAGTAGAAAGTCTCTCCCCCTATGGTAATAGTCCAGTCCCCGTCCCGGTAGGCCACCTCAGCAATCTTATCCGGGTAGCTGTACTGGTAAGCCCTCAGTACCAGTTCCCCGTCCGGTTCCCCCGGGGCCTCTAACAGCGCCGGAGCGGAAACCGCGGAAGCCTGGCCGGGGAGGAAAGAAGGGGAGGGGGGGAAGAAGGCCAGGGCAAAAGACAGGAGGCCCGCCGCCCTTTTCCGGGCGTTTCTTCCAACAGCCCGGAACCTCACTTTTCCACCCGGCAGCGTTCCAGTTCCCTAAGCCGTTTTTCGTCAACTTTGATGTGGAGGTTCTTCTCCTGGGTGGGCAGCACAAGGCCCTTGGGGCCGTCCTTGGCCCGGCGCAGGTACTTTACGGGGGTATAGAAAAGATCCCCTTCCCCGTTGTTGCGGCCTTTGGAATAGAACACGGCCAGGTTGCCCGCGTCCAGCAGGATGTCCAGGGGCACCGACTTGCCGGCCCGCTGTTTTATAAACACGTAGGAACCGGGAAAGTCCCGGGCGTGGAGCCAGAGATCGTTCCCCTTCACATGCCTGCGGAGCAGAACGTCGTTTTCCGAAGAATCCCTGCCCACCAGGATAAGCCAGTCCCTCCGGCGGAAGGAAAGCCCCGGCCGGTTCTTTTCCCCTTTCCGCCGGAAATCCGGCGAAGCGCCCCCGGCCGCCCCGGCCTTCCGGGATCTCAGCAGCTTTTGCAGCACCAGGGGGTTGGCCTCTTCCAGAAGCCGGGCCAGGGTCTTTTCCAGATCCGCAAGCTCCGCCTCCCCCCTGCGGATCTCCTCCCTCAGATCCTCAAGACCGCTTTTGGCCTTGCGGTACTGCTCATAGAAGCGCTCCGCCTGGGCCGCGGCGCTTTTGCCGTCTTCCAGGGGAATCCGTATCGTTTCCGCCGTGTAGAAGTTCTCCGTTTCAAGCCACTGATCCCCGGATCTGATGTTCCCCATATTCGCCAGGATGATGTCGCCGCACTGTTTCAGCTTTTCCGCCGAGGCAAACTCCGCCTCTTTCTCCCGGAGCCGCTCAAGGGAGGCGGCAAGCCTCCCGATCCGCCCCTCGTAGTTCCGCCTGGCCTGCTCCCGCAGGGCGTCCAGGGAAAGCTTCCCCCCGTGTTCCGCGTAGTAGTCGTCTATCTTCCGGTTGAAGGAGAGATCGGCGGGGCTTCCGTCGGCAAAATCCCGTATCTCGTAGCTTTTCTCCCGCCGCTCCGCCTGTTTCCCCGGCTCTTGCCCCGCATCCCGCGCCGCCTCTTCCTCCGGGGCGTAGCGGCCCCCCGTTACTTCCCCCCGCCGGGGAAGGCGGCGCATGGCGTCCAGTATGATCCCCCCCTCGTCGGTAACGATCAGGTTGGCCGCGTTGGACCAGAGCCGCAGGTAGAGCCGGTAACGCTGCGGGCCCCGGCGCGCGCCTATCCTCACGATCCGGTTGTCCCCAAGCTGTACCGCCTCCTCAATCCAGGCGTTGGCGATCCGGGAATTGAGAAATTCGGCGAAACGCAGGGGCCGCTCGCTTTTGGGAGCCGCCCGGAAGCTTTCGTGAAGCCGGCAGGCCCCGGGGCTGAGGGAGACGAGCAGGGTTTTGGAGACGCCTTTCCGGTGGAGTTTTAGGACGATCAGGTCAAAGGCGCTCTGCACCGCCTTCTGTATCTGGTAACCCGGCAGATCCAGTTCGGAAAGAACCAGATCGATTTCTTTCCAGTTAAGGGACATAGTTTCATTTTACCGGGAACAGCGCTATAATACAACGAATGATCCGCGCCGGCCTTTTTTTCGCCCTCTTTTTCCTGTTGAGCCCTCCCTCCCCCTCCCGCGCCGAGGATCCCCCGGCCCGGCCTTCCGCGCTTCCCGCGCCTTCCCCGCTCTCCAGCGCCGCCGCCATAGCCGCCTCCCTGGACGATCGGCTCCTGGCGGCCCAGCTCATCATGACCGGAATAGACGGCAGGGCGAAGCTGGGCGGGGAAATGCGGCGCATCCTGGAGGAATGTCCGCCCGGGGGGATCATGCTCTTCAAGTACAACCTGGATACCCCCAAGGAGGAGGTAAGATCCCTCCTCGCCGAATGTAAGGCCCTGGGCCTCCGGAGGGCCGGCATCCCGCCCTTTATCGCGGCGGATCACGAGGGCGGCCCGGTGCACCGCTTCGGGCCCGGGGTGGGCCGGCTCCCCTCGGCGGCCTCCTGGGAAAAGCTGGCCGGGAGCCTCGGCAGGGAAGCGGCCCTGGCGGCCCTTGAGGAAGCCAGTTTCCGTTCGGGAAGGGAGATCCGGGAACTGGGGCTCAACATGAACTTCGCCCCGGTTGCGGAAACCCTGAACGACGATAACTTCCGCTTCCTGGGGGAGCGGGCCTTTAGCGCCGATCCGGAATTTACCGCCGCCGCTGCCGCCGCCTTTGTCCGGGGCATGAGCCGGGCGGGAATAGGCTGTGTGGCCAAGCACTTCCCCGGCAATACCGGGGCCGACCCCCATTCGGAAAGCCCCACCCTGGAAGGAAGCCGGGAGGAACTCAGCCGGGCCGCCGCCCCCTTTGCCGCCCTCATCGGCTCCGGCCCTTCCGGCGGGGCCGCGGCATCCGGGGGCCGCCCGGATCACCCGGTTTCCGGGCTCATGGTCTCCCATGTCCTGGTTCCCGCCTGGGACGGGGAACGGATCGGGAGCCTCTCCCCGGCCCTTATCGGGGAATGGCTGCGGAAGGGCATGGGATTCGAAGGCATCGTCCTGGCCGACGATTTTTCTATGAGCGCCGCCGCTTCCCGCCTTTCCCCGGAGGAGGCCGCCGTAGCCTCCATCGCCGCCGGCGCCGATATGGTCATGGCCTGGCCCATGAACCTTCTGAAACTCCGGGACGCCATCCTGAAGGCCCTGGAGGAAGGAAGGCTGAGCCGCCGGCGCCTCGAGGAAGCAGCCGCCCGGATCATCGCCGAGAAGATCCGCCTGGGCCTAATCCCCCCCGGCCGGCAAGCCGATTAAGCCAAAAGCCGCGAATATAAAAGCCACCAACCACACGAACACCACGAACCTTTACGCCGAAAACTCCGGTACTTCATCCAAACTTCGCAGAGTCCGGGAGCCTCTTGCCTTGGGTTAGTGTGGTTTGTGAGGTTCGTGGCAATCCTCATCCAAACTTCCCAGAGTCCGGGAGCTTCTTGCCTTGGGTTAGTGTGGTTCGTGAGGTTCGCGGCCATCCTCTTATCTACGCTTTTAGTCCAAGTAAAAGCCACCAACCACACGAACACCACGAACCTTTACGCCGAAAACCCCGGTACTTCATCCAAACTTCGCAGAGTCCGGGAGCCTCTTGTCTTGGGTTAGTGTGGTTCGTGAGGTTCGCGGCCATCCTCTTATCTACGCTTTTAGTCCAAGTAAAAGCCAC
>JAIRRU010000007.1 GCA_031255815.1 Treponema sp.
TGAGAAAGGCCGCGATGCGGCCGGAAAAGGCGAAGGCGCCCAGGGCCGCGAGGCTAAACACCGCCAGCACGGCGATTATCCTGCGCCTGAGTTCCTCAAGATGTTCAAACCATTCGCCCGCGCTGTTTTCCTTTTCCGCTTCCGCCGCACCCCCCTGATTGCCGGGATTCGCCACTTCAGGTTCCTTCGCCGCTATCCGGATCCCCGGCTTCGGTTTCCCCGCCGGCTTTCGGCTTGCCGCCGATACCGTTAAGCGCGGATTTAAATTCGCGCAGGGCTTCTCCGGCGGCCTTGCCCACCTGGGGCAGCCGCTTCGCCCCGAACAATACCAGCGCCAGAACGATAAGCAGCGCTATCTCTCCCGCTCCAAGGTGCATAAAACCCCCTATACGTTTAAATTATTGAGCTTGTTCCAAAACCTGGTCGGTTTTGGAACAGCCACTATTATTAAAAAGGAAACTCATCCATGTTTTCTATCAAAAAACCCTCGCCGCCTTCCCCGGCAGGGCGCGGCCCCGCGGTAAGCGTCTGTTCCGGCACGGCCTCAAGGCTGAGCGCCCGGGGTTCGGCGGGGCAGGCGGCAAAACACGCGCCGCAGCCAATGCAGTACTGTTCGTCGAGCAGGGGCCTGGTAAGCCAGGGAACGCCCGATTCGCTGTAGGCGGCCATCGTAATGGCCCCGGTGGGGCAGACTTCGGCGCAGGCGCCGCAGGACTCCCGCTTTACATTGACCACGCAGCGTTCAAAGGAGAGGCTCGACAGGGCAACGCGGATGCGGTGTTTCTCCTCCGTATCGAGACGGCGTATGGCCCCGGTGGGACAGACTTTTCCGCACTCAAGGCAGTTGTACTGGCAGCCGGCGTCCGTATAGTCCAGGGCGGGGCGGGGGGAATCGCGGGTTTTGATTATTCCGACCGGGCAGGCGGCAACGCAGGCCTGGCAGCCGGCACAACGGGCGCGGTAGCCCCCTCCGTTCAGCGCCCCCGGGGGGAGTATCGGGTTTTTACCCCCCCTGGCCGCGCTTACGGAAAACAGCCTGAGGCTGGGGCCCAAAAGATACACGGCGCCGCATAAAAGCGAGGCCTTCCCCGCTCCCTTCAAAAAGAAGCGGCGCGATTCGCCCGCAAGCGCCGCTTTCCCGCGCAGGCCGTAGTTTACGCTTCCGCCGGGACAGGCGGCGGCGCAGGAAAAGCAGAGCACGCAGCGATCGCTTTCTATCCGCTTTGAGCGCGAATCTATGCAGGCCGCCGGGCATTTTTTCTCGCAGATCCCGCAGGAAAGGCAGCGGGATGATACTTTCATCCCGAAGGGAGCCGCGGGGGACAGCAAACCCAGGGTCAGGCCGACCGGGCACCAGCGGCAGAAGACCCTGCCGCGAAAAAAGGCGAGCCCGAGGATCAGAACGAAGGGAAGGGCAAGGATAAGCGCGAAGGGGGCCGCGTTCCCGCCGCCCAACAGGCGGAAAGCCCCCATGCCCCGCCCGAAGTTCGAGACGGGGTCGAGGGCCACCATGAGCGGGGAAAACGAAAGGGCCAGGCCCAGGCCGGTAAGAAGCGGCGCCGCGTAGCGTATCCCCGGCAGCGCCCGGTATCCGGAGCGGGCGGCCCCCCGCGCCAGGGCCTTATCTTTCCCCCCCGGCCGGCGGTTCTCTTTCCCGGCTCCCGGAACTTTGCCGCGCTTCGCGCGTAAATCCCGCAAAAAATTTCCGGCCCGCCAGAACAGCTCCTGCAGGGTTCCCAGCGGGCAGAGGACGGAACAGAAGATCCTGCCGAAGAGCAGGGAAAGCGCGAGTCCGGCAAGGATCGTCAGACCCGCTATGCCGGCTCCGTAGAGGCTTGGGGAAAACTGCCCCTTCATGACAAGGGACAATGCCCCGTTGGAACTAAGGCTCTTTGAAAGGTACACGTAGAAAAAAAGTCCCAGAACCAGGATCGAAAGGCCCGCGCGGAACAGTGCCGGGAAGCGGCGGAAAAGACGGGCTTTTAGCGGTCTTTTCATATTACAGCGTTACGCGGGAGATATTCAGTTTCGAGAGATCCATCTGCCCGAAACCCGCGGCGGCAGCAAGACGTATGCACTCGATTTCCCCCTGCTTGCGCCCAACCATCATGGACGCCGCCGTGTCCGCCGCCACAATATCCGGTGATATGATAAGGGAACCAAGCTGGGTAATATCGGACAGGGAACCGCCCCGGGGGCCGTTTCTGGTTATAACCCGGTAGGCGTCCACGATGTTGAGATCCGGTTTTTTCGCGTGAAGAAAGTCCGCGATGCAGCTCTGGAGCCCGTTTGAGTGGTACACCCGCCGGTTCCAGACGCAGCCCATAAGGTTTTTCATCGATCCGGTAAGGCCCGCGCCGCCGTGATGTTTCAGCACGGGAACGTTGATCATCACATCACATTCAAGGAGCGCCTCGTGTACCATCGTTTCTTTCAGCCGCCTCCCGTTTAAGCTGATCTTCTGGTAGTAGCCTTCCCGTTCGGAGGGGGCGTATACCGCGCCCGCGCCCGTTGCCGCGGCGAGGATGCCGCTGCTTTTGCTGCTCCGCTCCCAGTAATCAAGGGAATGATCCATAATGATCACCCGCCTTGCCCCCGCGTCCCGGCAATGCTTAACCACCGCCGCTACCAGGCCGGGAGACGTGTTCGCGGCGTACTCGGGAGACAGATCCCACGACATATTGGGCTTTATAAGAACGGTCTGGCCGTTTTTGACGAAACGCCCCATGCCGCCGATCATCCTCATCCCCCGGTCGAACATCGCCTCCGGCGTCCCTCCCTTAAGGGCTACGAGATCGGGATAGCTGTTCTCCTGAGCGGCAAGAACGGCCGCGCTGCGCAGGCCCCTGGGCAAAAGAAGCAGGCCCGCACCGAAACCGATGGCGGCGGTTTTCTTGAGAAATTCACGTCTGTCCATTTTTCATCCTCCGAAAAAATCATCAGCAAACAGCTTGTTCCAAAACCAAGGGGGTTTCGAAACAAGCTCAATTAGCTACGTATACAGCAACATACCACGCTTTTTTTAATCCCGGTAGTAATCGATCTTCCAGAGGCAGAGCCCCCTGCCCGGCAGGGCGGGCCCGGCGAGTTTCCGGTCTCCCGTTTCCATGGCCTCCCCCAAGGCCCCGGGGGGGAGGCGGCGTTCCTCGTAAAAGAGCAGGGTTCCCAGTATGGTACGAACCATCTTCCACAAAAAGGCGTTGGCGCATATCTCGAATACCAGGGTGTCCCGGTCAATGAAAAAGCCGCAGCGTGAGATATAGCGGAACCGGGATCCGCTTGAATCACGGGGGCTGGCGAAGAAGGAGCAGTCCCGCTCCCCCAGGAGGAGGCGGCCGTAGTCGTTCAGGAGGCCAATATCGGGACGCCGCCGGAGCTGCAGGGCGTAGCGCAGCTCCTGGGGCAGGCCCCGGCGGCCGCAGACAAGACGGTAACGGTAGGTACGGCTCCTCGCGTCAAAGCGGGCGTGAAAGTCCCGCCGGGTCTCCCTGGCTTCCAGGATCCTTATATCCCGGGGGAGGAGGCTGTTCAGGGCGGGAACAAAACGGCCCGCCGGCATAGCGGCGATGGAGCTGTAAAAATTAGCCACCTGTCCCGCCGCGTGAACCCCCGCGTCGGTACGGCCCGACCCGGTAAGGCCGAGAGGGGCCTTGTGGATCTTTTCCAGCGCCCCCTCGATGAGCCCCTGCACGGTGCGAACCCCGCCCTTTTCCTCCCGCCTTTCCTGCCTCTGCCAGCCCGAGAAATCCGTACCGTCATAGGCGACCAAGAGGCGGATATTCCGCTCCCCCCGGGCAGGCGCCGGAGAAACGGGCGGGCTGCCCGGAGAGGATCGATCGTAAAAGGGCTCAGGCATCGCTTTCGGCAAGCTCTTTGTTGATGGCGTCGTAGATGCGCCGGGCCTGTTCCAGGAGCGGGCCGGGTTTTTCCCGGGAAGTTTTTCCCATACCGAACATTTTGGCAATGGTACGGCGGGCGTCCTCCAGGCTAGACCTCCGCTGCTCCGGGTCTTCCTGCGCGCCGAACTTGTAACGGAGATACGCGCAGAGGTACAGCACCCCCTCGTAGGCGTAGTTTTTGTCCGTATCGGGGCCGAAGATCTTCATGCCTGAAAGGGTTTCCTTTCCGGTCTGTTCCAGACGGATCGACTCGTTGTACAAAAACTGCGCTTTCCGCCTGAAAAGCAGGGCGAGCCAGTCGTAATGCTGCCCGGGGTTCTTCTTGTCCAGATCGTCCAGAAGCCAGGCCGTCCGCAAAGCCGCAAGGCCCTGCTTAATAGTAGGGGAAAAATCCCTCTCAAAGTATTCATAGCAGCGCAGGCTCAGGTACTGGGATGCCGCCCCCTCGGCAAGGCCCCGGGGCTGGCGGAAATCGATATCCGGAAAAATCAGCTTTGCATCGGCTTTCCGTTTCTCCTGATCCTCCAGCGACCGGGCACGGCCCTTTTCGGGAAGCAGCGGAAAGTCGGCGTCCATGGCGCCGTACCAGCACTCGGGACAAACCATGGCCTGATAGATCAGCGGGTAAACTTCCCCGAATTTGAGGGAGGGCTCGTACAAACGGTGAAGCTCGTCGGTCATGGGCCCGGCGATAAGCCGCCCGCCCCCGGAGAGAAGTTCCTCTTTGTGAAAGACTTCCCCGCAGACCGGACAGCTATACTCTTTTTTTGAAAGAAAAGAAACCTTTAACTCCCGTTCTTCGGCGCTCATCCCTTCCCGCCTCCCTCTTTATCTGAAGAAACAGCTTCC
>JAIRRU010000033.1 GCA_031255815.1 Treponema sp.
CAGAACTTCCTCCTCAAAGGTTACCGGGGTGTTAAGCACGTAATAGTTGTAGATATCAGCCATTGCCCGGGCATCGGCGATACTTACCGGACGGATCGTACCCTTCACAACTGCCTCCCCGTTTCCAGCTTTGCCTCAAAACGCTCCAGGGCCTTGCCCGTAAGGGCGGGAGGGGCTGCGGGCCCTTTTTCCCCACCGGCCTCCGCCGGAGGCCCGGCAAGGCGGGACTTGAGTTCCGCGAATTCCTCCCGGGAAAAGCTGACCGCCCCCAGGACATGGCGCTCAAAGGAATCGCAGCAAGAGGGGGCCACCTTTCTGGCGATGTCAAGTATCACTTCGGCGTAGAGGCGTATCTCCTTCTGGGCGTGGGTGTCCAGCCGGAGCTTCAGGAAATGGAACAGGTTGTGGAGATCGATCTGCCAGTACCACTCGGTGTAGAGCGAAAGGGGCAAATTTATCCGGGCAAGCTCCCTGGCGATGCCCTGTTCCACCAGGGCGCTGTAATCCCCGTAAGCTTCCCGCTGGCCCGCTTCCAGGGCGGCCCGCACCTCCTCCGCCTCCGCCGCGCACAGGGCTTCCGCCGAACGGCCCTGTTTGTTGTCCCCGTTCTGCAGGGCCACGTCTTCCGGATGGGGAACGTAGAATTCGTTCCGCATCACCGAATAGCGGCCGGAAATTTCGTTTACCCGGGCGGTACGGTGCCGTATCCACTGCCGGGCCACAAAGATGGGGAGTTTGAGGTGAAAGGTAAGAACCACCTGTTCAAAGGGGCTGCTGTGATCATGCCGCAGCAGGTAGTCGATAAGGGCCGCATCCTCCCGGTAGCTTCTGGTTCCCTCGCCGTAAGATACCCTGGCGGCCTGAACCACCCGCTGATCCCCCCCCAGGTAGTCCACCAGGCGCACAAAACCCCTGTCCAGCACGGGGTATTCCCTGTCCAGAACGGCTTCCGCCCCGGAAACCACGCAATGAGCCATTATCCCTCCAGATTTTTATTAAGCTGAGGCTGTTCCAAAACTAACCGAGTTTCGGGAAAAGCTCAACTGTATATCGTATCCAAAACCGGGGCCAAGTGATATATTCGGCCCTATGGAACAGGAGCAGGCGCTTCGGCGTTTCCGGGATGCTATCCGCATCAAGACCGACTGGCCCCGGGGCGCCCGGGAGGGGGACGGGGAGGCCGAGGCGCCTTTGAGGCGTTTTCAGGATTTTCTTGCCGAATCTTACCCCTCTTTTCAGCGGCTTGCGGAACGCCGGGTGCTGAGCCCCTACTCCCTGGTATACCGCTGGCCGGGAACCGGGAAGGGCGCGGGAACAAGCGGGGAAACAGGGGGGCCGGACGAGGCGGTTCTGATACTGGCCCATTACGACGTGGTTCCCGCGGAAAAGGAAAAGTGGGCCAGCGATCCCTTCGGCGCGGAGTTAAAGGACGGGTTTGTATACGGCCGGGGAACCCAGGATATGAAGGGCGTCCTGGTGGCCCTGATGGAAGCGGCGGAGGGGCTTGCCCGGCGGGGTTTCCGGCCCCGGCGGGATCTCTGGTTTGCCTTCGGCGGCGACGAGGAGCGGACGGGCTTAACCGGGGCTCTCCGTTCCGCGGGCTGGTTCAGGGAAAGGGGCCTCCGTTTTTCCTGGATTCTGGACGAGGGAAGTTCGGTCGTGGTGAACCAGATCCGGGGGGTGGAAAAGCCCCTGGCCCTGTTCAGCATCGAGGAAAAAGGCTTCCTGAGCCTGGAACTTTCGGTGGCCCAAAAACCCGGACACGCCTCAAAGCCCCCCCGGGTGCAGGCCGCCGCCGTCCTGGCAAGGGCGCTGCTGCGGCTTTCCCGGAGACCCTTCCCCTACCGCCTCGTGTCCACGGTGGAAAGCTTCTACTCCGGCCTGAGCTCCCTGAATTCCGGCGCGCCGGCCCTGGCCATGGCCCGCCCCCGGCTCCTGGGCCCCCTCTTTTTCAGCATGTTCGCCACCGGCCCCCAGACGGACGCCATGTTCCGCAGCACCCTGGCCATGACCCAGCTTGAGGGCAGTTCCGCGGATAACGTGATGTCTTCGGAAGTCCGGGCTATAATAAATTTAAGGCTCCTCCGGCCCCGGACGGTTGAGGGGGCCGTCGAATTTGTTAAAAGGGTTGTAGGGGATGAAGAAGTGTCGGTAAAAATCTACGGGATGGGAAGCGATCCGGTGCCGCCGAATCCGGAACACTCCCGGCTTTCCGGCCCGGGCTGGAAAGAGATGGCGGCGGCGGTAAAGAGGGTGTTCCCCGACGCGGCGGTTCTGCCTTTCATCATGACCGCCACCACCGATTCCCGGCATTACCGGGATCTGGCCGGGGGAATTTTCCGGTTCAGCCCCTTTAAGCTTTCCCCCGCGGACTCAGGCGGGGTGCACGGCCACGATGAGCGGCTGTCGCTGGACAACTTTTTCCAGGCGATCTCGTTTTACCGCGCCCTGTTCGAATCCCTGTAGGCAAGATGGCGGGCGCGGAAACAAAGAACCGGACTGAAGGCCGGGCGGCTCTTATCCGGGCCGCGTCTTTTACCGCCCTTTTCGGGAACCTTCTCCTTGGGGCGCTAAAAGTCTGGGCGGGGATACGGGGAAACAGCCTGGCCGTGCTGGGAGACGGCATCGACTCCTCGGTAGATATCCTTATCGCCCTTATGGCCCTCCTGGTATCCCGGGTTATCTCCCGCCCCGCGGATCGGGGCCACCCCTGGGGGCACGGCAGGGCGGAAACCGTGGCCACCGCCCTGCTCGCCTTCCTCCTCTTTTTTGCCGGGGCCCAGCTTATCTTAAACTCCTCGGCGAACCTGATCCGGGGGGAACCCCGTGAACCGCCGGGCAAACTCGCCATCATCGCCACCCTCATTTCCGTGGCGGGAAAACTGGCCCTCGCCCTGGTTCAGTATTACTTCGGTAAAAAGGCGGATTCCGCCATGCTCCGGGCGAACGCGAAAAACATGACCGCAGACGTGCTGCTTTCCCTGGGCGTGCTGGCCGGGCTGGGCCTTTCCATCGAAACGGAGATAGCCGCCATTGATTCCGCCGCCGCCATCCTGGTGGGGGCCTGGGTCATCCGCTCCGCGGTAGGCATCTTTACCGAAGCCAACCTGGAGCTGATGGACGGCAGTACGGAAACCGAATCCTACCTGGCCGTGTTCGACGCGGTTCATTCGGTGGAAGGGGCGGGAAACCCGCACCGGACCCGCATGCGCCGCATCGCCGGCCTGTGGGACATCGACATTGATATCGAGGTAGACCCCAATCTGACGGTCAGCAAGGCCCACCGTATCGCTACCCAGGTGGAGACGGCGATTAAAGAGCGGGTGGAAGGGATCTACGACATCATGGTTCATGTGGAACCTTCCGGGGATCACCGTTCGGGAAACGCCGAAGGGTTCGGCCTTGACGAGGCGGCTATCGGGGAGCATGAAAAGTAACGTCTACCTTATCAGGGCTTCAAAGAACGAATCGGAAGCCCTGTTCGAATCGGTCAACCGGGTGCCTTTTTTCTGGTTCGCCCTGATGAACACCAGGGTAATTAGAAAACTGGGCGAGGAGATACTGCGCCTTTTCCGAAAATCAAAAACAAAGATACTCGGCAACAGTAATACCAACATAAAGATAACAAAGGAATTATTCCTCGGCAACGCCCGGGAAAGGGCGGTTTTCTTCAAGAACTTTTTCCCCCGCTACCTTGGCCTCTACAACGATTTTATCGCCTACCTTGACGCGGTTTTCGGGGAAGACGATGTTCTTGAACTCAATATCATCGAACTGAGCAGCTTCGGCGAAACGGTAAAAGCGATCGGCCGGATAAGGGACGTGGTGCGAAGCGTACAGCTTGGGGAAGATCCGGGGCGCTACCGATCCGTTTTCGGGGAGGCCGGGGACGCCTTTTCCCTGGTTGGTTACGACCGTTTTTACCGGAACGAATTCAGGAATTTTTCGGCGGAATACGGCCTGGCCTGCGAAAAGGCGGAGGGGGAACTGCGGGAAAGGGAAAGATCGGCCAGAAAGCGGGAAATGGTGAACAGGCTGAAAAGCATCTTCAGGCAGGGGCCCGGGGGCCGGGACGGCCTCTTTTGAAAACCGTAAAATTGGATCTATAGTGAATCATGTATTACCGAATAGACAAACTGATTGAGGCCATCGCCGAGGCGCTGGATATCGTGGAAGGGGAACTTCTGGGGGCCAGCACCCACCACGGCAAACGGATCGCCGTACTCTGCGCCGCCATGGGCCGCCGGATGGGCATGGACGAGGCCCAGCTAATCGCGGTAACCGGATGCGCCCTGCTCCACGACAACGCCCTTACCGAATACATCCAGGCCGAACTGGAAAACGGCGGGCAGGACCCGGCCATGAAACTCCACTGCCAGCACGGCCAATGGAACGCCGACACCCTGGGCTTTGAAACGGATATGGGGGATTTCATCCTTCACCACCATGAACGGGCCGACGGCAGCGGGCCTTACGGGAAAAAGGCCGGGAACTATTCCCTGGGGGCGGAGCTTATCGGCATCGCCGATGCCACCGATGTTGTCTGGCACCTTCAGCGGGTTTACCCCGAGGAGCTTCCCCTGATCCGGGCATGGCTTAGCCAGGACGGGAAATTCCGGCCCGCCACAGCGGAACTGCTGCTTACCGTGCTGGACACGGAGATGCTCTACGCCCTGAAAGACCAGCGGATCGTCGAATCCGCGGAAGAAACGATCCCCGCCTGGGATATGGACGGCGATAACCCCGCCATCTTTGAACTGGCCTCTTTCATCAGCCATATAATCGACTACAAATCGTCCTTTACCCGCCGTCACTCAATGGGGATAGTGAACAAGGCCCGGATAATGGGCGGGTCTTACGGCTACGATCCCCCGCTGCTGGCCCGGCTCTGCCTGGCCGCGGGCCTTCACGACATCGGCAAGCTGGCGGTTCCCACAGCGATACTGGAGAAGCCGGGGAAACTGAACAAGGAAGAATACCTGGCGATTATGGAACATGTCCGGAAGACGGCGGAACTTCTTAACAAAATTAAAGGCTTTGAGGACATCCGGGACTGGGCTTCCAACCACCACGAGAAACTTGACGGTTCAGGATACCCCCTGGGGAAAAAGGCGGAGGAACTGGACTTTAACTCCCGCCTTATGGCCTGCATCGACATCTACCAGGCGGTAAGCGAGGAACGCCCCTACCACCCCGCCCGGGACCACCGGGACGCCATGAAGATCCTCTTCGATATGGCGGAAAGGGGAACCCTGGACAAAACCATCGTCCGGGACATGGATCTGGTTTTGGGGCCCTAGGGCTTTGCTTGGGCTAAAAGTATGGATAAAGGGATAGCCACTAACCACACGAACACCACGAACTTTTGGGCCGAAAGCCCCGATACTTCATCTCAATTTCCCTGAGTTCGCGAGATTTTTGATCCGGGTTAGTGTGGTTCGTGCGGTTCGTGGCTAATTTTCCCGGCAGCCCGAGCTTATCAGACATTTTAGGCTAAAATTATGGATAAAGGGATAGCCACGAACCATACAAACACCACGAACTTTTGGGCCGAAAGCCCCGATACTTCATCTCAATTTCCCTGAGTTCGCGAGATTTTTGATCCGGGTTAGTGTGGTTCGTGCGGTTCGTGGCTAATTTTCCCGGCAGACCGATCTTATCAGACATTTTAGGCTAAAAGTATGGATAAAGGGGTAGCCACTAACCACACGAACACCACGAACTTTTGGGCCGAAAGCCCTGATACTTCATCTCAATTTCCTTGAGTTCGAGGGGTTTTTAACCTGGGTTAGTGTGGTTCGTGCGGTTCGTGGCTAAATTTCGTTTCTATGCGTTCATCCTTCCGGAACCGGCAGGCGCTTGACAGGATGGGGACAATCATATATAAAAGGGGCTGTTCTAAGGATTAAAGTTTCGGAACTCAAATACCTGATATCTGGCGGCAAGGAAAACGCAGTGAAGACTTATAAACGGAGCCTTTTTGAATTGGTCAAGGGTATCGTCATTGGCCTGGTTACCGGAATTGCGGCGCATATCGTCCTCGGCCTGTTCTTCAGGAATGTTATCCTCGTTACGGGCGTACCGATCCTGATCGCCGCGGCGATTCTGTATATCACTTTTTTTAGCGAAGATATTTATTTTGAACTTGAGCCGGAAGGTGTTTTCCGTTACTACAAACGGAGGATCCTTCAAAACACCTTTAACCTGAAGAACTGTTACATCTGGTACCACCGTAAGAGTGAAAGCGGTTTCCCGCCGACTCACGACATCACCCTTAAGATGCTGGATAGCGGCGCTGAAGACGGGGAAATCCAGATTGACTGCAGCCCCCTGGGCCTGGCCCGGTTCGACGAAATGTACAATGAGATGGAAGAATTTGCCCTCAAGGATAAAACGGTCTTGTCCGCGGCAACACCCGGCCCGGAGAAAGAGGATAAGGCAAACGGATCAACAACCTCGCCCTGAAGCTCCCCCGCGAACCGGTGAGCGGGCTCTTAGGTATGTTGTTCTCCCGAGGTGGTTAGACTCAGGGTTTAATACCCTAAGAACGCCCTAAAGGGCGGGGTATCAAACCCTTCGCTACGAATGAAATCGGTAAACTTGTCCGAAAGCCCCCCGCGGACTGGCGGGCGGGCTCTTGGGTATTTTTAAACGGTTGTTATTTAAAAACTGAAGTTTTTAAATAACTCTATTAAAGCCCCTCGGCACGAATCAAACCGGAAACGGCATGGTCCGGGTCTGGAATTTTTAGGAGGAACCTGTGGGTATCTTGAATTTTTTGTTTCTTATTGGGGTGCTGATCATCATCGCGGTGGTGAGCACGTATATGGGCCGGGCGCGTATGCAAAAAGCGGGAGCCTCCAATAAGGTGTTTTTGGAAAAATATCCCGGCGCGGCCAAGGTGTATCCCTATTCCCGGGCGTCAATTAGCTCGGAGATGGTGATGGTACATAGCGTGGACGGGCAGTCCCCCGAGTTTTTCTACGAATCCGGAAAAAACAACAGCATTGTTGCCTCTATTACCGCTGTTATCGCTACTATTACCGGAAAAGGCGGCAACGGCTCCGGCTTTTATCTTAAGCCCGGAACCAGCGCGGTGGAGATGAGCTACTACCATAACCGTCCGGGCATCTTCTACAAGAACGTAACATCCACCACCGATGTAATAAAAAAGGAAC
>JAIRRU010000087.1 GCA_031255815.1 Treponema sp.
GGCGGAAGGGGCCAAGGAAACCCTGGCGGACAAGGGCATCACCTCGATTATCGACGACCGGGAAGTGGACGGAAAAACCTGGTACCGGGTTCGGGTAGGCCCCTACACCTCCGAAACCGAGGCGCGGTACTGGCTTGCCCTAGTTCAATCCATCGACGGCTTTAACGGCAGCCAGGTACGCAGCGATCCGCGCTAGCGCCTTGTAAACTCTAATTTGCAGGATACGGAATGAAGATTTTGTAACCACGAAGGCGCACAAAGCCGAAGAAGGAAAGAAAAAAGAAGGGAGAAACATAGTATTCTATCTCTTTTCCGCTTTATTCGGGTTTTTGCAGTCAGGGCTGTCGGCGCAAAAGTTCGTGCGGTTAGTGTGGTTCGTGGCTATCCCTTCATCCATCTCCACGAACGGCACCAACCACACCACCCTGGGTTAAAAACTCCCCGGACACCAGAATCAGGCAAAAGTCAGGGCCGTCGGCGTAAAAGTTCGTGCGGTTAGTGTGGTTCGCGGCTATCCCTTCCGCGCGTTTATCCTGCCCCGGCCGGCCGTGTGTCCCCGCTCAGCGCCTGTTTCTGGGGATACGCCGCTCCCTATTGCACTGTCCGCCGGTGCAGGGCCCGGAGGTCTAGGCGGCCGGCAAAGTCGTCGGCAACGGCCACGTTCCGGCGAACCTGTACGGGGTCGCGCATTCCCAGAAGAACCACATCCACCAGCGGGTTTGACAGCGCGAACCGGATCAGCGCCGGAACGTAATCAAAATCATCGTCCGGGCGGATCATCTTTATCCAGCGCTGAAAGGCGCCCGATGTGGCGGCCCGCATGGCGCTTATTCCCAGCCCCCGGTTTTCGGCGGCCAGGAGGCTGCCGAAGGGACGGTTGGGTTCGTAGCCGTGCTGAAAGAAAAGGTTGTAACAGAGCTGAACCGCGTCAAAGCGGCGGCATTCGATAAAATCAAAGACCGCGGTGTTGTTATCCTCGCTGGTAAAGCCGATAAAGCGGGCAAGCCCCTCCCGCCTGAGTTTTTCCATGGCTTCCAGCATCCCCCCGGGGGCAAGGATCTGCCGGGCCCGTTCGGGGGTGTAGGTGCCGCCGTGAATCTGGAACAGATCCACATAGTCCCGGCGCAGCCGCTTCAGGCTTCCCTCGATAGACCGCATAACTCCGTCGTAGCCGGTGGGTACGCACTTGGTGGCAATGAAGGTTTTTCTCGGGTCTGCCCCGCCCAGGACATCCCCGAAAATGCTTTCCGAAGCGCCCTTCCCAAAGGCCGGGGCCGTATCAAAATAGGTTATCCCCAATTCCAGGGCTGTTTCCAGGGCTCCGCGGATCAGAGTTTTGGACTCCCCGCTGTCCGGATCGTAAGGGCGGATATAGTTACGAGTCCCCGCCACAGCGCCCCCAAAACCCAAACGGCTTACCGTTACGCCGGTCTTGCCGAATTGTACGTATTCCATCAGTTCGATCTCCATTTTCATTATAGTAATATCGGGGCTCATGGGATATAGTTTCCCATCATGACTGAGCAGCGAAACAGGGGGGCTTCCGGGGGAAACACGGCTGCATCCTCCCCGCTTGAGAGCCTGGGCCTTTCCCTTCCGGAGATACTGCTCCCCGGGCAGGGGATCGATCTCCTGAAATGGGCGGTGGTGGCCTGCGATCAGTTTACCCAGGACAGGGATTACTGGGAAAAGGCCGGAGAGATAGCCGGGGACGCCCCTTCCACCCTGAAACTGATATTTCCCGAGTTCTACCTGGAGGCCGATCCGCTTTCCCGGAAGGAACGGATCGGGGCCATTCACCGGAGTATGGAAAGCTACCTTGCCGGGGGGATCTTCGCCCCTCCCCGGCGGGGCTGGGTGTACCTGGAACGGGGCACCCCCTTCCACCGGATCCGGCGGGGCCTGGTCGCGGCGATAGACCTGGATCGCTACCAGTGGGCTGCCGGGGCGAAGGGCCTTATCCGGGCCACCGAGGGCACCTTGAAGGAGCGGCTCCCCCCCCGGATGGACACCCGCCGGGGCGCGCCCCTGGAAAGCCCCCATATCCTCCTCCTTATTGACGATGACCGGGATACCCTGTTCCCCGCCCTGGCTGAAGCGGCGCGGCAGGCGGATCCGGTGTACCAAGGCCCCCTGATGCTGGGATCGGGGGAGCTAAGCGGCTGGTTTCTCGACCGGGAAGCCCAGTGGAAGCTGGTAGGGGACAAGCTGGAGGAACTCCGGCGGCGTGCGCCGGGCCGTTACGGTTCCGGGGAGGGCGAAGACGGGGAAAACGCCTTCCTCTACGCCGTGGGGGACGGCAACCACTCCCTGGCCGCCGCCAAAGGGATCTGGGAGGAGTATAAGGCGGCCCATGCCGGGGAAGCGGATCTCGCGGCGCACCCCGCCCGCTGGGCGCTGGCGGAACTGGAGAACCTCTACGATCCGGGCCTCTCCTTCGAGCCCATACACCGGGTGATTTTTAACGCCGGCGCCGGCAGCCTGCCCGGCCTGCTCTCCCGGCTCCCCGGGGCGCTTTCTTACCCGGTGGAGGGCTCCGGAAAGCTCCGGGAACTGGTTAAGGAGCAGGGGCCGGGCCCCGGACAGCGGCTCGGCTTTATTTCGGGGGATCGCTGCCTGCTTATTGAAACCACAGCCCCCGGCCTTGCCACAGTGAGCCTCCAGCCCCTGCTGGACGATTTTATCGCCCGGGGGGAAGGCTCCGGCGGAAACCCGCCTTCCATCGACTACATCCACGGGGAGGAGGAACTGATCCGGCTGGCTGAAGGGCGCGGGGAACGCCCTGCGGCGGGCATACTCCTTCCCCCCGTCCGGAAGGAGGGCCTTTTCAAGACCGTTGCCCAATCCGGCCCGCTGCCCCGGAAGAGTTTTTCCATGGGGGCGGCCTGCGAGAAACGCTTCTACCTTGAATGCAGGCGGCTCTTCGCTTAGTGCGGACAGCATGTTAAGCTACCGCCCTGTTCGCTGTTAATGCTGCCGGGCTAAAAAGCCCGCGGCGTTCGTGCGGTTAGCGGCCAAATCTTTTCCCCGCGTTTACCCCGAGCCCTGCCCCGAGCGGCTTCCCTGCAAGCTGAAAACAGGGTATATTAAGTATAGGAGTTAATT
>JAIRRU010000312.1 GCA_031255815.1 Treponema sp.
AGATCCGCCCGCCGCGCCAAGCGCTTAGGCGCCGCGCTTATCCCGCGTCTTCTTCACTCAAACACTATCCCCAGCCACTTGTCTATTTCGCTCATGTTTTGGGCGATAAGGCCCGGCGCGACTTTCGCGGTAGTTTCCGCAACCAGGTACTGTTTCCCCTCAAAGGGGAAACGGGCCCCCTGGCCCCCGATATCCGCGATGCCCATGGCATGGCCGTAATCCCGGGAGACCATGATCCCTGAGTCTATATTCGCCTGGGTAAGGATAAGGGCCCAGAGCAGGGCGCGGCTGTCGCAGTCCCCTCTGCCTTCGGTAAGGGCGCTCACCAGGTTTACAAAATCGCTCCCCAGAAGGTTCCGTTCGTAACTGAAGTCCTGGACATAGGAAAGGGCCCGGGCGGCGAGCCGGATCTTCCAGCTGCCGGAAGCGGCCTCTTCCGGAAGATCTTCCGCGGCCCAGTGCCGTTCCAGCATAAAAGCCGCGCGGGAGATCCGCTCCCAGGAGTCCCGGCAGATCATCCGGTAGAAACGCCGCCAGGCCTCCTGCCATTGGGGGCCTCTTTCAAAAAGCCGCAGCACCTTGAATTCCCGATCCACCAGGCCCTGGGCGGCTTCCGCGTCCCCTTCGGCAAAGGAGGCTTTAATCCCGGTGTTAAAAAGGGGGCGCTCCCGCAGGGGGCCCCGGGGCCAGGCGAATTCGGTAACGGGCCCGCAGTAACGCTGTTCCGCCGGGCTGGGGGCGACGGAATCAAGGCAGGACAGGTGGAGGATCTCAAGGCCCCCGTTTTCCGCCGGCCCGTAGGCCAGGGCCAGGAGCAGGCCGCCCTCCCGTTCCAGGCAGAGCCCCCAGCCCCGGTAAGCCGCCCGGGCCGGAGAAGTTCCCAGGGAAAATTCAAGTTCGGTCAGAGCCGCCTTCCGGCCGTGATACACGAAAGATTCCGGTTCGTTTCCGCTTCCCAGCCGGGAAAGGACGCCCTTCAGGTAATTTCCCGGATCAGTCCCCCGGGCCGCGGTTATTTCAAAAACCGCCCCCTGGGGATTACGGAAAACCAGGCCCGCATCCCCGGCGGAGCCCTGGGCCTGGTAATCCGGGGGAAGGTCGATGCGGAAACCTGCGGGGGAATCGTAGGGGGCCGCGGGAAGCCGGGAGAGGGAAACCAGGAGGAAAAGCCCGATTAAGGGCCGGGTTTTCAAACCAACCGGGTTCGGGAACCGGCGCCGTTTCTTGCCGCTTATCATAGTGCTTTCAATATCGGTATAATCCCCCCGTGCCCATGAAACGCGTCGCCGTGCTGTTTGAGAATAAGGACTGCATGGTTCTTCACAAGCCTGCCGGGCTTGCCGTGCAGGGTGGGGAGGGGGTGGGGGCTTCCCTGGATCGGCTTCTGAAGGCGGAATTCCCCTCCCGGCTCCCGTCTGAAAATCCGGCCTCCCCGCCGGATTCCGGCGTGTACCTGGTGCACCGGCTGGACAAAGACACCTCCGGCCTCATCCTGGTGGCCAGGAACCGGGAAAGCGCGGCCCGTTTTTCCGCCCTTTTCGCCGGCCCGAGGCCCGGGTTAAGCAAGCGCTACCTGGCGGTCTGCGCCGGATCCCCCCAGCCTCCCGAGGGGATCATCCGCCTTAGCCTGGAGATTCGCGGGGCCCTGAAGAAATCCGAAACATCATACCGGGTTTTGTCCCGGCGGGAGGCCGCTCCGATAGGGGCGGGCGGCGGGAAAGACGGGCCGGGACAGGCCGGGCGCTTCTTTTCCCTTCTGGAACTGGAACTGGGAACCGGACGCAGCCACCAGATCCGCCGGCATCTGGCCCGTATCGGCTGCCCGGTTCTGGGGGATGATAAATACGGGGACTTTAGCCTGAACAGGGAACTCCGCAGAACCGCGGGTTTAAGGCGGCTCTTGCTCCACGCCTCCCGGCTGGTAATTCCGGAAGATCTGGCGGGCTTTCCCGGCGGGATAGACCTAAGCGATCCCCTGCCGGATTACTTCCAGCCTTACCGGTAGCCGGAGGATGTTTTGAGCAGATTGACAGAGGACTTTCTTTTTCCCATGATGATCCGGCAATGGATGAGTTTCACCTGACACGATCCGATTTGGAAAGCATGACCACCGCTGAACTGTTAAGAGTCGCGGATTATTTCGGTATTAATATCCCCCCCGGCCTTGACCGGATATTTGTTATTGAAGAACTGCTGGACCTGATCTCTCTCCACGAATCCCTTGAGGAGGAGGGCGCCTCTTTTGAAAGCCTCAGCGCCTTCCCGCCCTCTTCCGCCGCATCGGCGCTAAAACGCGGCGCCGGCGGGGAGGAGGGGCCGCGGACGGAAAGCGCGCCCGAGGCCCTGGCGCGGGGCGGCAACGTGTTTTCCCCGGAAGATCCGGATCCGAAAGCCCCGCCGCGCGCCGCGCCGGCGGCCAATGCCCGCGAAGATCCCTCCAGGGAGGGGGATTTCGCGGGTTCCGTCCCCTTTCCAAAGCAGTACAGTATCACCTTTATCGAGGTAATGATCCGGGATCCCCTCTGGGCTTTCGCGTTTTGGGAGATTAAGGAGCATGACAGGGAGATTTTCGAGCAGGCCGCCGGCTTTGAGGGCTACTGCCTGCGGATAAAGCCCCTGGAGGGGAAGGGAAAGGCGGATCCGCTGCCGGGTTTCACCGTGCCGATCGGGCCGGAGGATACGGCCTGGTATATCGGTTTCCCCTCTGAAAATACCGGATGCCGCTTTCAGGTGGAACTTTGCGCCTCCGCGGGAGGGCGGATCGATGTCCTTGCCTCTTCCCGGATCTTCAATATGCCCAGGCTTCAGGAAAGGGCCGGGCTGCCCCAGCGCTTCAGCGAACTGGCCCTACTGTCCGGCGCGGAGGAATTCCCCATCCTGCGTAACCCTGAACGAAAGGCCCGTTACAGGCACGGGCAGGAATCCCGCCAACCGGGTGAATGATGTCAGCGTGTTCCGTAATTTCCTTGGTTCTTGAAGCCCATCATTTTTACGTCCAGAAAGGCTGCCGGGAGAATCTTACCGGGCCGGAGGAGTTTCATTTTTTTGAAACCCTTTCGGAAACCTATCTGCCCCTCCTGGAAACCCTGGAACGCCTGGACAGGCTGCATATCCCCTTCCGCCTGGGCCTGGCGCTGTCCCCGGTTCTCTGCCATCTTCTGGAGGACAAGCGGCTTATCAAAAGGTACCTGGAATATACGGATCGGCAGATAGAATTCGGCCGGAGCGAGCTGGACCGTTCCGGCAGCCCGGCCCGGCAGGAACTGATCCGGCTCTACTACGATAAGTTTGTGGAACGGCGGATAGCCTTTACCGAACGCTACGAGCAGGACATTCTAAAGGTGCTGGATGTTTATCAGCGCAGGGGGAACGTGGAGATCATCGCCTCCCCCGCCACCCACGCCTTTTTGCCCTTTTACTCAGCCTACCCGGAGGCTGTCCAGGCCCAGATAGAGGCGGCGGCCCCTTGCTACCGATCCCGCTTCGGCAAGTACCCCCAGGGTTTCTGGCTGCCCGAACTGGGCTGGTCGGCGGAACTGGAAAAGTACCTGCGGGCTTACAATTTTGCCTATACCGTAGTGGAGGCCCACGGGCTTGTTTTTGCCGGCCCCCCGGCCCTGAAGGGGAGTTTTTACCCGGCAAAGACCCCCGCCGGAATTTTCGCCCTGGGACGGGACTACTACGCCGGCAAGGATCTGGCCGCCCGGGCCGGTTCGGGAAAAGAGGCGCGGCTTTACCGGGATAACTGCTCCGACGCCGGCTACGAGCTTCCCGCCGGGCTGGTAGAGCCTTTCCTGGGCCCCAGGGGCCTGCGGCGCGGTACCGGTTACAAGTACCATTCAAGGGAGAGGGGGGGCGTATACGATCCCGAAAAAGCCCGGAACCAGGTTCAGGCGGCGGCCCGGGCTTTCCTTGAAAACTGCGCCGCCCGCCTTGCCGCGGCTTCCCGGCTGATGGAAACTCCCCCCCTCTGCCTCTGCGCCTTCGACGCCGATTCCTTTGGCCGCAACTGGTACGAAGGCCCCCTGTTTATCGAAACCCTGTTCCGGGAGGCCGCCGCCCGGGAGGATATCCGGTTCAAAACACCGGCGGAGTACCTCTTCAAGCAGGACAGCGCGAATTTTCAGACCCTGTCCCCGGAATTTTCCTCCCAGGGAACCAACGGCTACGCGGAAATGTGGCTGGACGGTTCCAACGACTGGATGTACCGCCACGCCTACCGCGCCCTGGAGCGGATGATAGAACTGGCCGAGCGTTTTCCCGACGATACGGGGCTCAAGGAGCGGGCCCTGAACCAGGCCGCCCGGGAGATCCTTCTGATGCAATCCTCCGACTGGCCCTGCATGCTCTACCGGGAGAAGTCCCCCGAATTCGCCCGCCGCTGTATCGAAGATTCGCTGAGGAATTTTACCACGATCTACGAAGCCCTGGGGAGTAACTACATCAGCACCGAATGGCTCACCGGCCTGGAAAAGCGGCACAGCATCTTCCCCCACATCAACTACCGGGTCTTCCGCAGGAAGAAGTAGGGGAGCGCTTTTTAGAGGCCGCCCCTAAAGCCCTTGCTTTCCCGGCGGGCTCTACCTGAACTTAACGCCGCCCCTTTCCGAATAGATTAGCAGCGCCAGCGCGATAACAAGGCTCAGCGATTCCGCGATGCCTACGGTAAACCACACGACGGCCCCGCCGAACAAAAGGGGAAACGTGGAAATAATAAGGGAGTTGAACAGCAGCCCCCTGCACACGTTGATGATAACGGCTTCTTTTGTCCGCTTGGTTGAGTATAAATACGCCGAGATAATCGTATTAAACGAAAGCACGAAAAAGCTCCAGGAAAATTTCGGCATGGCGTCCGCGATGATACCGCAGGCGGCCTTGTCCGCTCCGAACAAACGGTAAATCGCCCCGCCTATAAATACCAGTAAAACTAATATCACGGCACAGACGGTAAGGTTTATTAAAATACCCGTGCGGAAATAGTATTTCAAATCTTTTTCGTTTTTCGATCCGTAGGATCGGCCGAACAGAGGCTGCAAGCCCTCGGAAGTGCCGAAAAACACCATGCCGGAAAATGACGTAACGTAGTTAATAATCGCGAAAGCGTTGACCGCGCCCTGGCCGAGGCCCCTCATCAGGGTATAGTTCATGCAAAAAGTAGTAATCGGCGTGGAGAACTGCGCGGCCATTTCGGGCAGCCCGCGCAGGATGATTTTGCGCCACAAAGCGCAATCCGGCGTGAATTTCCGGATGCGCAGGGAGCCCTTTCCGCGCAAAAAATGGCTTAACACGATAAGCAGCGATACTATTTGTGAAATACCCGTCGCAACCGCCGCTCCCCGCACGCCCTTCTGCAGCGGGAAAATGAACAGCCAGTCCAGAAAAATGTTGATGCTGGTACTGACAATGACCGCGGCGGTAACAAGCCTGGGCGCCCGATCGTTGCGGCAGAATCCCTGAAGCAGCATGCTCATCTGGGAAGGGATCAGGAAGACCGCGTACCAGAACAAATAACCGGCGGCGTAATCAAAATAGGAACCGCCGGCGCCGAGAATAAGCGCGATGCGCGGGCTAAAACAAATGCCGCCGAGGCACAGCAGCAGGGAAACTAAAGACATGCAGGAAAAAGAATGCATAAAAGCCTGGTTGGCGCCTTCGCTGTCGCCGCGGCCAAGGCGTATGGCCGTAATTGTTACCCCTCCTATGGTTACAAGCATGGTAAAAGCGTTAACCGTCAGGACAAAAGGCAGCGCGATATTAAGCGCGCCAAGCGCGTCCATGTTAACGCCCCTGCCGACAAAAATACCGTCAACAACGGTAAAAAGAAAAAAACAGCAGCTGCTGAGTATTGTAGGAATAACGTAGTTTGCTACATTCTGTATCCTCGTCCGTTTCATATAAATTTCCTCTGCCCTGTACACGCCGGAGGGCCTCTCCGCATAAAAAAGCCGGATAAGACCAGGCGGACGCCCTTGGCCTTCCTGTCCGGCGCGCCAGATAGCTCCGCGCGCCCTCCGGTAAACCAAGTTATCCGGCATCTTATCCGGCCTTGTAATTGCGCCTTACAGGCCTTCCGGCAACTACAACAAAGGTACTGAAACTTATTTGAAGCGTCAAAAAAAACAGCGCTGATTTTTTAATGCTTGTGATTATATTTCATTTTAAGCGCTTGTTGCTCAGAAACTGAAATTTCCGAACAACTCTGCTTGCCCGTAAGGTTCCGCGGCCGCTTGGTATCCAGACAACAATGAGATAACGGATTGCATAGGGAATTTAAAGAAATTTACCGCTGCGCGCCTTCGTGGTAAAATATTCTTCTTCCATTTTCAACTTTTTATCCATATTTTTAAAAGTACGAAAAAAAGGATAGCCACGAACCACACGAACCTCACAAACTTTTACATCGAAAACCCCGGTACTTCACCTCAATTTCCCTGAGTCCGGGGGGTTTTTAACCCGCTTTAGTGCGGTTCGTGCCCTTCGCGGCTCAATTTTTTGGCAGCCCGGTAAAGCCGGCGGGTTTATCAGACATTTTTGTGTAAACAACCTACTACCTTGTAAAGACTAAAGACACATTTATAAAAAAACAACCGCAAAGCCGAATAAGTGAAAAAAGAGCATAGAATAGACTTGTTCAAGAACCCGGTTGGTTCTCGAACAAGTCCTGCAAAATGCTCCGCATTTTGCTATTTTCAAGCGGAAGTTGTTCAGAAACTGAAGTTTCTAAACAACTCTAATCCTATTCCTTTTCCCTTCCTTCTTCGCCTTTGTGCGCCTTCGTGGTTAAAATTCTTGTTCCCGGTTGTTGCGCTTATCTTGAGTTTTAGTTCAAACAAGGCGCCAGCAGCCTGCTGTGTTTCATGAATGTTTGTACGTTTTTATGCGCGAAGCGTAACAGGATCCTAGGTAAGCCCGTGGCGGAATTCCCTTTCCACGTCCCGCTTAATGTCCCGTTCCCGGATATCCGCCCGTTTGTCGTAGGTCTTCTTCCCCTTGCAGACCCCCAGTTCCAGTTTTACCCGGCCTTTTTTAAAGTAAAACGACAGGGGGATAAGGGTGAAGCCCCTTTCTTCTACCCGGCGGGTAAGCCTTTTTATCTCCTCCCGGTGGAGGAGGAGTTTCTTTTTCCGATCCGGATCGTGGTTAAAAACCGATGAAAAGGGATTCTCCGCTATGCGGAGGGATCGGAGCCACAGTTCGCCGTCGATTATCTCCGCCCAGGCGTCGGGGAAGGAGATCTTTCCGTCCCGGAAGGATTTTACCTCGGTGCCCAGAAGCTCTATGCCGCACTCAAGGGTCTCCTCCACCGCGTAGTCGTGCCGGGCGCGGCGGTTTAAGGCAATTATCTTGATGCCGTCGCCCATTGTTACCTCCCGCCTGCGGCCCCCGGCAGGACGATAAGCGGCCGGAAGGATACAAAGGGGGAGCAGAATTCAGGGGGCAGGGAGGCTCTGGTTTCCTCTTCCCGCTGCCGGACGCTCCCGATCCGGAAGCCCCCCCGCAGTACCCGTTCCGGGGAGGAGACCCGCTCGATTGCGGCGGGGGAAGCGGAGAGGAAGGCCAGGGGCGCGTAGGGATCCTGGCACCACTCCCAGAACCGGGCGTCCCGGACATAGGCCGTCCATTCCGCTTCGGTGGGAAAGCGGACCAGCGCTCCCTCCCAGTCCGGGGGGAGCTGGCGCTTGAGCCAGGCGCAGAAGGCTGAAGCGGCGTGCCAGGACACCCCCCGGACGCCGCCGCTTCCGGAAGAATCCCCGGCGCCCGGCGGCCCCGGATCAAGGTAGTCCCCGTTTACCAGGCCCTGGTCCGCCAGCGCCTCCCGGTTTTCCCGCCTCCAGCGGGGCTCGTCTTCCAGGAAAGCATCGTAGGAAGCCGCGCTTACCTCCGTTTCCCCGATGTAGAGGCCCTCTCCGGGGATCTCCGCAAAAGAAAGCCCCCCAAGGCTGATCCGGCCCGCACCGCCGGAAAAGCTTCCGCCGGATTCGCCGGGCCGCTCCGCCGGGGAGGTTCCAGACCGGGCGGCATACCAGGGGGAAGAACGCAGGGGACCGGCCAGGTTCGCGGGGAGGAGCCCGGCCAGCCAGGGGGCCGTGTCCTCTGAGCGGGCGGCGTTCTCGTCAAGCCAGGAAAGGGCGTCCTCCGCCGAATGGAGCAGGGAGAGGGGGGAGGGGGAGAGGCCCCCGTTATCCGCTAGGGTTTTTGCCCGGATAAGATCCCGCAGCGCCGCCCGGGTAAGGGCAAAACGGGCGGCGGCCCTGAGCGTCTCGTCCGCTTCCTTGCCCGCGTCCCCGGACAGGAAGGGCCCCGCCCGGTAGAAAGCTTCGGAGAGGCTCCGGGGTATCTGATAGGCATCGGTGGGTTCCCCGGCGAAAGTCCAGGCCGCGTAATCCCCGGCCCCGGCTGTAAGCGTCAAAACCCCGCCGGAAGAGGCGGCGTTTTCCGGGGAGAGCTGTTCCCCAAAACTGAGCCGCCGGGGGAAAAAGAGGGAAAAGGCCAGGCGGCCGGGGATTTCGGCTTCGATTTTCCGGCTTTCAAAACCGGGAAGAACCAGTTCCAGACTGTGGGAACCCCGGGGGACAAAGAATTCGCAGGGAGCGCTCCCCTGGTAGACCCCGTCGAGCCTGACCGCCGCCCCCCAGGGTTCGGATTTAACCGTAACCACGCTTCCGGGGCGGGAAATACCGGGAAAGAGAAGCAGGAAAAAAAGGGCCGCAAGGATCACCAGGCCGTATATGACGCAGAGATACACCCCCGGCCGCAGGCCCAGAAAGGGCTTCAGGCGAATTTTGTCTTCTTCCGTATAATTTCCCGGCATGGCGGTCATTATATGACCCCCTTCCACGCCTTGTCAACGAAGGTACTTCGTGGTAGCCTTTTTTGTAATGACCCAGAAGACCGACTTTTTCGACCGGATTCAATACCTGACCGAATTGTTTTTAAGCCGCCGGCAGCGGATCAAACGGGAAAAAAAAGAACGGCAGCGGAAAAAGAACATCATACTGGACTGGGCCGAAGCTTTTATCTGGGCCGCCGGAATGGTGCTCCTGATCAACCAGTACCTCCTGCAGGCTTACCAGATCCCCTCGGGTTCAATGATAGACACCCTCCTTATCGGAGACCGGATATTCGTCAACAAGCTTATCTACGGCCCGGAGATCCTCCCCGGCCTGGGAAAGCTGCCCAGCCCGGTAAGGCCGAAGCGGAACGACATCATCATCTTTGAAAACCCCTCCTACCTTTCCCGGGGCCCCGCCTTCGATATCGCCCAGCGGATCCTCTACATGCTCACCCTTTCCCTGGTGGATATAGACCGGGACGAGGCGGGGGAGCCCAAGGTTCACTTTCTGATCAAACGGGCGGTGGGGGAGGGGGGGGATCGTTTCGTCACCGGGGAAGGGGAGCTGCGGATCCTCTTCTCCGGCGAAACCCGCTGGGTGCGGGAGCGGGATTATCAGGCGGAACGGGGCTGGAAACACAACCTGAGCCGCATGATAATGGCTGAGGAGTACCCTGCCCTGGAAGCCCTGGGGAAACTTGAGGCGTACCGGGACATGGGCCTGAGCCCCCCCGAATCCCTGCGGGCCAGGGTGGCGGGCCTGAACAGCGTGAGCGTGCAGGATTCGTTCGCGGTGGAACGGGCGCGGCTTGAAACCCTGCGCGGGGTTTTACCCCAGGACAGCCGTTACCGTACCCTCCTTGCCCGGCAAAGGCTCGGCTGGTACGTGCCGGAAGGCAGGATAATGCCCCTGGGGGACAACCGGGACAATTCCCGGGACGGCCGCTACTTCGGGCCGGTCCGCTTGACCAAGGTGCTGGGAAAAGGTTCCCTTATCTACTGGCCCCTCTGGCGGCGGGACTCGGGGAGCATAGACTGGAGAGCCGGCCTGATTCGTTAAGGAAAAAATATGTTCTTTGATAAAGCCTTAAAATACTCTTACGCGGAGCAGAAAAATAAACGCCACCGGATCAGGGGCGTAATGCTTTGGTTCCTGGGGCTCTTCGTCCTCTACAATTCTTTTACTTCCTTTTTCTTTTCCATGCGGGTTTTGGAGAACGACTCCATGCAGCCGGGGCTCCGCAAGGGGGACCGCTTCATCTGCCTTTCCTTTACGATTCACGGGCTCCTGTCTGAACTCAGCATCCCGGTGCAGACGGTTAAGCGGGGCAATATCGTTCTTATTGAAACATCATCCCTGCAGGAGCGGCAAAACTTTCCCCGCTTTGCCCTGGACTGGGCGATCCGTTTTTTTACCGCCCAGCGTTTCAGCCTCCTTGGCCGGGAACACCGGACTTACCTGAAGCGGATCGTCGGCCTTCCCGGGGACGAGATTAGCATGACAAACTTCGTCCTCCGGGTTAGGGAGGAGGGGAGTTTCTATACCTTTACCGAATTTGAACTTTCCGACAGGGACTACGTTCCGGATATTCCCCATGTACCCGCCATCTGGGACGCGTCCCTGCCCTTCTCGGGAAACATGGAACGGCTTGTCCTGGGGGAGGACGAGTGTTTCGTGCTCTCCGATGACCGCAGTAACACTAACGACTCCCGTACCTGGGGGCCTGTTCCCTTAAAACGGGTAAGCGGGAAAGCCCTGTTCCGCTACTGGCCTTTAAACCGTCTGGGCCTTCCCTGAGAAGCCCGGGTGGGAACCGTTCCGTCACGCGGCCGCTGGGGAGACGAATTTTCCCTCTACATCCACGTCCCCTTCTGCCGGTCTTTCTGCGATTACTGCGATTTCTATTCGGTTCTCCTGAAGGATGAACAGGCCCCCGGCTCCCTGCCGCCTTCGGCGGCGCTGATAAACGCCTACATTGATACCCTGCTGGCCGACGGGGAGATCCTCTTCCGGGATTTTCCCGGCTGCCGGGTTCCCACGGTATACATCGGCGGCGGCGATCCTTCGATTCTGGGGGC
>JAIRRU010000313.1 GCA_031255815.1 Treponema sp.
GGCGAAAAGATTTTGCCGGGAATCTTCAACGGGCGCGGGCGGCGCTTCCGCCGGGGCGGCCTCGGGGGAAGGCTGCGGGGCGGGCTTGCGGCAGGAGAGAAGGGGAGCGGAGAAGGTAAAGCTTAAGGCAAGGCCGAAGATCGGCAAGAGAAGGGGCTTTGGCAAATTCAAGTTCATGCGTAAGTGTATCTTACAAATTTAAGGCCAGGGAAGGAATATCCAGGCGCTTCCGGCGCAACGCAGAATACCCCCGGCGGAATACCAGGTTTCCGGCTCAATGCCCGGCGCAACGGGAAAAACCGGGGTATCCTCCCCAAAAGAAAGCGGCTCCGGAAAGGGAGAGGCGCTTATCCAGGGGCCCGGATGGACGGGGACGGCCAGTTCCTCCCTCGGGGCGGGAACAAGCCGCCGTTTTTCAAAACCCGATTTTACCGTCTCCCGGGCGATAAACCGCCAGTCCGCGGCCCAGGGATCGGCGCGGAAAGCTTCTTTAAGATCCGGATCCCGGAGCAGTTCCCTGAAGCGGGGCCAGTCGAAGTTCCCGGGCCGCCGCAGGGCGGCTTTGGAAGAAGGGCCGCTTCCGGCGGCTTCGGCCAAAGATCGGTAAAAAAAGGCCGCCACCCCGCCCTCCCAGCTAAGGATCAGATCCCCGCCCGAGGCGTCGAAGGGGAAAACCGCCCCGGCGGGACGGAAATCGCCGGGAAGGATACGCCGATCCGGCCAGAAAGGCCAGGCCAGAACCGGGCTTGAGCCTGAAACGGGCATATCGATTTCCCCCAAGGCAGGCCCGGCAGCCCCGCCCGGCAGAGAAACGGCCCCTTCCCCGCCCTCCCATTCCCCGCGGGAGTTGATCCACTGGATACGCCAGTCAGGCGGCCCCAGTATCTCCTCCCAGGCCGGAGGAAGCGGGGGCAGAACCAGGCTGAACCCTGAATCCGGAAAGGGTTCCCCGCAGCCGGCCAGAAGCAGAGCCGTTACGATAAAGAAATATTTCATACCCTATATAGGGCGCGGAACAGCGCTTTTGGTTTAATGGATTGCCTAAATTGTATCTATATTGCATACTTTTACGAATGGCGGTAGATAGCAGTTATCCCAGTATGCTTTCCCAGGCCCTAAGCGCCCGGATGGAGTGGCTTGAAAGATCCGAATTAGGAAAACTCAAGGAAGAGCTCCGGATCTTTCAATCCGCCTTTTCAGTCCTTTACAATATCTACATCAAAAAAGGGCTCATCCACGAGGATCCTTACAAGCAGGAAGCGAAGATAGGGGAAATCGAAATACCCGACACTTCCGCTTTTACCGAGGCGGAGCGGGTGGATCAGCTCACCATCCGCCTGGCAAATTACGACAACCAGCTCGATTTTCTGGTGAATTTTTACCAGTTCAATGTGGATTTCCTTAGCCTGGACCGGATCAAGCGGATTCTGGGGCTGATAAAATTCATCGACTGGGCCCATCTTTCGGGGGATTCGCCTTTCCCCATAACAAAAGCGGTTTTTGAACTGAACCAGCTTTCCAAAAACGGCCTCGATCCCCTAACCCAGAGCCTTTTGGTCGAGTCCCTGTCCAAGTTGTCCAAGGCTACCGGATCGGTTATCGCCTACCTCAAACTGCTGACCGATTACCACCGGGAAAACTACAAGCTGAATCTGCGGGCGGCCCTGACCAACGCTATGCCGGAAGCGGAAGCGAATCAGGTAAACATCAAACGGAAATTCGCCGCCGCGATGCCCGGCAAGCCTTTCTATCCGGATCTGGTGGACGAGCTGTTAAGGGAAGATTATTCCAAAGACGGCCCGGCCCTTCGGGAAAAGATACTCAAGAACCTGCAGATACCGGACGCCAAACCCAAAGCGGTAAAAGCCCCGGTCTCTTTTAAGTCCATCCTCCTGGAGGGGCTTCAGGTAATCGGCAACGCTTCCAATATCCTGACGGAAATCTCCGGCAAGATCGACGAGAACCAAAACATCCTGTCCAGCCGGAAAAAGGGTTTTCTTCAGAAACTGGCGGATCTCATCCGCCGGATGCTGGGAAGGCCGCCGGATCCCGTTATTTACGAGCTCCAGTACATCGACCCTATCCGCAGCACCCCGGTGCGGGACAAGCTGAACTATCACAACTTCCGGGCGGAAGTAGATAAAAAAAATCGGTTTCTGGTGAACCTTGCCAACCGGGGCAACTCGAAGCTTGAAAGCATGCCGGAGGAGCAGCTTATGCAGTTCCTTGACCGGAACATACGGGATCTGCAGTCCCTGCACAAGATCCTTGGCGCCCTGGATGATTTTTTTAAAGCTTCCGCCACCAAGGAAGAGCGGGACCGGGTAAAAGGGATCAAGCCGGAACTGGCCGCCTTGAAAAATTCCATTGTTAGATCGAATCAACTGCGTCACGAATACAGCGCTCAAAAAGAAGAGGAAGAGCAAATGAAACGGCTCGGGATCGAACCGGGGGTTTAAAAATGCGTATCAATTCATGTCCTTTAAAATTCCTTGCATGGGCGGTTTTGCTGTCTTTTGCCGCCTGTAAAACAGTTTCCGATCCCGGCCTGCCCCCGGAAACCGGGTCCGATCCTTCCGTCCAGGCCGAACCCCGGCCGGGAGTTCCGCCGGAACCCGGAATCCGGCCGGAAACCCCGCCGAAACCCGAAGCCGGGCCGGGGCTTCCGCCGGAACCGGAGCCCCAGCCTGATACAGGGGGCCCGGAGAGCGGGCCGGAACCCCCTCCGGCCCCGGATTTTGCCGAAACCCGGCCGCCCTTTATCCAGGATGAGCTTACCGTAACCTTTAGCGGCGAGGACGCGGAACTTGATTTCCGCAAGTCCTTCATCGCCAGCGAAGCCCAGCTTTACACCGCCCTTTATGAAGGCCTTTTTACCTATCACCCCTTTACCATGGAGCCGGTTCCCGGGGCCGCGGAAAAATGGGAAGTTTCAGAGGATAAAAAGACCTGGACTTTTACCATCCGTTCTGACGCCAGGTACTGGAACGGTGATCCCCTGCGGGCGGAAGATTTCCGGGCCGGATGGCTGTCGCTAATAGATCCCCGGCGGGAATCCCCCTATTCCAGCCTTTTCGATGTTATCAGCGGGGCCCGGGACTACCGCACGGGAAAGGAAAAGAACCCTGCCGGGGTGGGAATAGAGGTTGCCGGGGAAAAAACCCTGATAGTGCGCCTTACCACTCCCGCGTCCTTCTTCTCCGCCATGCTCTGCCACCATTCGTTCGGCCCCGTCCATCCCTCCATGCTGGAAAAGGAAGACTGGTCTCAGCCGGTTTCCAACGGCCCCTTTTACCTCCTTGAGCGGCAGAGGGATCGGCTGATCCTGGCAAAAAACGATGAATACTGGGATGCCTCCCAGGTAAAGCTGAGCCGGCTTATCATCCGCTACCCCGAAGACGGGGACGAGGCCTCGGCTCTCTGGAATTCGGGGGAAGCCCGCTGGATATCCGGGGATGTCAACCTGGACATCCTTACAGACCGGAGCGGCATCCAGGTGAACGCCATGTTTGCCACCCACTACTACTTTATCCGGTCGGCGAAAAATCCCTGGGGCGATTACCGCCTCCGCCGCGCTCTTTCCCTGGCGCTGCCCTGGGAGCGGATGAGGGAAGGCCATTTTCTCCCCGCCAAAACCCTGATATACCCCATTCCCGGTTACCCCGAAGTGCCGGGGCTTGAAACCAGCGACGAGGAGGAAGCCGCCCGCCTTCTCAGGGAGGCCGGCTACCCCGGCGGGGCGGGCCTGCCCGAACTGG
>JAIRRU010000318.1 GCA_031255815.1 Treponema sp.
AACCCAAGTCAACACCTCCTGACCCAGGTAGATTCGGATGAAGAAGCGCGGTTTTCGAAGTAAAAGTTCGTGCTGTTCGTGTGGTTAGTGGCTATTCTTTTACCCGCACTTTTAGCCCAATCAAAGCACCAGCGCCCCGTAGCCCACAAAAGAGTCGGGGGTTCCCCCCGCTCCCCCCGGAGCCTCCGCGCTGGTAGCGTAGGCAAGGAGGCGGGGGGTGTTACCCCCGGTATTACCCCTGGCGGAGTTCCGGCCAAGGGCGGCGGCGAAACCCATGGCCCCCAGGGCCGCGCCGGCGGAACAGGCGGAAAATTCCCTCTCGGCCCGCTCCAGGACGGCGGCCCGGTCTCCGGCCAGAAGCGCCTGGATAAAGCGGCGGTCGTTCACTTCCCGCACCCATTTCAGGGCGGCTTCCCCCCGGCCTTTGGGAGAGAAGCCGTAGTTTGCCCCGTAGTGGGTCAGATCCGTGGAACCCAGAACCACGAGCTTCCTGCCCAGGGCCCCGGCCTCCCCGGCGAGGATCGCGCCGCTTTCCCAGGAAGCGGCGGCGGCGGGAAGCCGCAGGGCAAGGAGCCTGGCGCGGGGAAAGAAGAAGTGAACCATGGGTACCAAAACTTCCACCGTATTGTCCGGGTAAAGATCCTCCCTCCAGACGATCCCGCCGGGTTTCCGGGCTTTCCGTTCCAGGGCGGCGGTAAAGGCCTCCCGGAGTTCCCCGTCTATGGGCATAAGCCCCAGGGGGCTGCGGTAGGCATCTTCCCCCGTGAGCAGGATCGGGGAAGAGGCGGCCAGGTGCCCCCCCAGAACCGCCACCGTATCCGCCTCCCTGTCCAGGGAAGAAACGGCGGCCGCGGCGATTCTGCCGGAAAAAAACCATCCCGCGTGGGGGGCGATGGCGGCCCGGGCTTTAAGCGGGGCGTTTTCCTTCCCCGTCTCCCAGTCTTCCAAAAAGCGGGCAATCCCGGCGGCTTCCCGGGGGTACCAGCCCGGAGGGAGGAAAGGCTCCCGGATTTTCATTTGTCCCATAAAAAATTCAACTCCTTTCCCTGCGGCTGTTCCAGGACGAAACCCCAGGCGGCGCTTCGCGTTTGGGAACAGCTTTCCTGTTTGATCCAAAAAGCCTATTAAGCGGTTGCTGTTTAGAAACCAAAATTTCTAAACAAGTCTATTTGGCTATCGCGGCTTGTTCAAGGATCCTATGGTTCGTTTTTTACGCGGCGCAACACGCCGCTCGCTTTCTTAATAGTAATCCTTTTGCTTTCTTTTTGAAACGGGGCCTTTCGGAACCCGCGCCG
Source organism: Treponema sp. (assembly GCA_031255815.1). The sequence continues at coordinate 1,296 of JAIRRU010000318.1, forward strand.
CCCAGCATCCGATCCGGCGCCGCTCTATTCCCTTCGTGTCTGTCCGGGCGCTTCGCGGTAAATGCTGCATTACTGACTGTTCAAAGCCCCGGCTTGACAAGGGCCCTTCCATTCCGTAGGATAGGTAAATGCCTTCCGGTATTTTTTCAACTTTGCTGGCAAATTTCTTCTCCGCCCTGATCCGGGAGCTGTACAACTTTACTGTCAGAAACGCCGCCCTCTTCGAAGCCTGGTTTTCCTGCATGGACGCTTCCCTTGTCCGGGACGGGGGCCTGGGGCTTATCCGGCTTTACCCAAGCATCCCCCTGAGCATGGAACGGAAGGCCCTGGACGGGGCCGTAGCTTTTCTGCGGAACAGGGGCGCGGAGGGCGGCGGGCCGGGCGGCCCCTCCCGCGGGGGCTATATATGAACGGCTGGGAAAAGAAAATTACCGAGGCCTTTACCAGCCGCTACGCGGTTTCCTCCTCCCGGGCCGAAGCCGCCGGGCTGTACCGGAATTCCATGCGGCTCCGTTCGGTTTCGATCTTTCCGGGCTTTGACCGGGCGGTTCCGGATGAAAAGGAATCCTACCTTGAAGCCGCGGAGGCCCTGGAGCGGAGGGGGCTTGTCAGTCTTAATTGGGAAAAACGGGGAAAAGGAGAGAGGCTCAAAACCATCAACTGCGTAAACATGGAAAAACTCTTTGAAGATTCCGGCATGACGGACCCGAGGCGCAAGGCGGAGTCGATCCGCCTGCTGTTCAGGAACAGGCTTGCGGCCCTGGAGGGGAAAAGCGGGGCTTCCCTTGCGGAGGATCCTTCCGGAAAAAACACGGTCGCTTTTCTCAGGTACCTGGCGGAACAGTTCAGTTCCCGGGAATTAAAGTGGGATATGGATCTGAAGGCGGCTGAAGACTTCGCGGCGCTTCTTGACGTTTTTCTTACCCCCGCCGGAAGCAGGAACATGACCACCCGGGCCCTGTCGGTAGCGCTTTACAACGATTCCAAGCGCATGGAAAACATTCTGGATCTCTTCGGCCCGGCCCTGTCCCAGGCCCAGAAACAGGGTATCCCGCCGCCGGATCTTTCTTTTCTCGAACGCTCCTTCCCCGAAACCCTTATTTCCGGCAGGATCGTCCTGGAATACCTGGACGGCGATCTGCCGCCCCTGGTTAACGCCGCCGGCCTCATCCTGGGCCTTCCCGCCGAAAGCGTCAGGGAGATACGGAAGGTCGGGACTATAACCGGGGGGAAAGCCCCCTCCGTCCTGACCGTGGAGAACAAGGAAACTTTTTACGCTCTGGGCGACCCGCTGAATTACGAATCGGGCGGGGAGGCCCGCTACGACTGCTACCTCTACACCGGGGGTTACCCCAACAAGGCCGCCGCGGCTTTGATAAGGCTCCTTGCCGCCTCCGGCTTCCGCTTTTTCCACGCCGGAGACCTTGACCCGGACGGCATTCTTATCCTCCAGAACGTCATGGACATCGCCGAAGGCCCGGTTTCCCCGCTCAGGATGGACGGCCCGACCTTCGACCGTTACCTCCCCCAGGCCAGGCCCCTCAACAAAGTCATGCTCCGCCAGATCCTCAAGATCCGGAAAGACACCAGGGCTATTCCCGGGCTTTCCGCCCTTATCCGGCGGATAGAGGAAGCCGCCAGGGGCGTCGAGCAGGAGATAATTGACTACCGGTAAAGGGCGCGGCCGCGATCGGGCTTGCGGTAAGCCGCCTGCCCGCCTTTGAGGATACCCGGGAGGGCAAAAGACCGGCCCGGCGCCGGTTCGGAAGCGGCCTTTGTGTGCTATAATGAGAGTGTGCCGGAAATTTCCGGCGCGGGGATAAAGGCAAGGGCGCGGCGGGGGAGGGTTCCGCCCTCAAATTCCGGCTCAAACGGAGTGTTAAAGTGAACGGATTAACACGGAAAAATCTGGTTAAAATTATGGTTTATGTTGTTTTATTCTCCTCCTGCAGAAGCCTGCAGAGTCAGATCGGAATACCGCCGCGTGAAAGCGCGGATGAAGACATAAACGGGATCTTTCCCGAAGCAGTGTATATAAAAACACGCACGCAAAGCTTCAACGCTTACCACTACTACATCCTGGATCGGGGCCTTATTTGGTACAAAAGCAGGGACGCGGAAAAGAAACCGGAAAACTGGACGCTTTTTCAGAAAACCGGCCTTCCCCGCAATCCCTGGAAACTGGATTTTAACAAGCCCGAAAGGATCGTCGAAATATCCGCCGATGCCGACGAGCTGGTCGCCCTTTCGGATACGGGCGGTTTTTACCGTTTCAGTTTTGATGTGATAATCTCCCATCCGAGCAATGTATGGTTCGATCGGCAGGGCTGGCCGATTGAGGATCAGCTTTTCCTTGACGAGAGGACCGCGGGAAATATAGCCTGGTCTCTGGGAAAGCGGAACAGCCATGTTCTGTACTACGAAGACCCCTTCGGCAACCAGCACCACAACGGCGTCCAGGAAATAGCGACTATCTACATGCTGCTGGAAGACGGGCAGGAGATATGCTACGCCGATACCGGTTTGCGCAGCGATTTTAGCAGAAATTTTATCGGCCCCGAGCGGGGCGCGTTTAAGGCCCTGGCCCTTTCGGCAAGCGCCTCCACCATGTTTGTGATGAACGAGGGGGGCGAAATGTATACCCGCATCGCCGATTTCGATATCGTCGGCTGCGATCCCATGTTCTTCAAGTATACTTACATCCCCTATAAATCCAATCTTCCCGGTTCCGATTATTTTTCCAACCTGAGCGAATGGGGATTGCCCGCCGAGGACTGGCGCGCCCAGCCCCCCGTTCCCCTGGGCGGGAAAGCCGCGATATCCCGCCATATTACGATACTGCAGAACGGGCAGGGCAACGGCGCGCGGGAACTGCGGGTGGCGGGGCTTAACGAAGAAGGGGAAACCGGCTACTGGGCCAAGGCGATCTTTGACGAGTCCTGGACGTTCGTAAAGGCTCCCCTTTACCTTTCCCCCGGCGCTTTGCTGCCAAAGGCCGGAAGCGCCGGCGAACGGGGGGAAACCCTCGACGCCGCCTTCCGGGGCTATTGGTGGAACGGCAAGGAAAGGGAGCAGAACGTGCTTTACGAAATTCCGGACTTCAACATACTGGAGGGGAGCTGCGAGTTGCGTATACACAGGGGGCCCGAAACCTGCAGCCTGACCCTTTACCCGGTAGAACTGTGGACTTACCAGAAACGCGGCTTCCTGCCGGGAAGAACCGGAATGCCGAAAATGTTTTTTGTTACCCTCTCCTTTGAGGAAGACACCCTGGAGGGGCTTTCGGAAGAGTTTGCCGGCTTTGTCCGCGAAAGATTCGGCAAATACGACAAGAAGCTTTTTCAGTACACCCTGGCGGCAAAAAATAATTTCTGTTTGTTACAGAACAGCGTTGTTACCGATCAGGTTATTTTTCTTACCGACGGGACCATACCGGATAATTTTCCGGAATTTGACGACACCTGGTATGTCGATTATTCCAGCACGATAGCGATGTACAACTCGGCTGAATTGACGGTGGAAAACCAGGTTCTTACGGCCGGCGGGATTCATGCCAAAATTGAACTGAACAAGGCTTTGCGGGAACAGCTGAAGGCGGAGATAAAAGAGCTGGAACAGCTCAAGCTCCTCGGGTTCGGCATAAACATCGGCTATTTGCCCCTCGACGGGATCGCCCGCGCCAGCCCCCTCCAGTTTATCGACGTCCCCAAGATCTATACCGTTACCCGCTACGGCGCGAAGATCGTCCTGCTGAACGACGCCTACATCAACCGGCTTTCGAGTATTCAAACATGGGTGAACCAGAAGATCATCGATCTGCTGGATCTCCGGATCGACTGCTACGGCGATCTGTCAGAGCAGCGCCGATCCGGGGAAGGAACCGTTTCGCTCCCCCCCTGGTATTCCGAACACGCGGACGCCTACTGGGACATCGCGGGGCTTCCGCGCAGGATTGAGGGTTCGTTCTTTTCGCCCCAGCCGGACGACCGGGTAGAGGAACTGCCCGCGACGATCAGCTTTACGCCCCTAAAAACCGGAAAGCAGCAGTTCGGCTGGTATCTTACCCTTGGCTCGTCGCCGTCTTATACGCTCTTCATCGACCCGCAGAAAAGCCTCAAGACCATATACAAACGCAAGGGCGAAACGCCCCGCGAGCGCCCCCTGTCAATCGCCTGCACCCTTTACCTCAGCCCCGCGATCAAGACGGACCGGGAATTTACGGTTGTCCAGAAAAGCCTTGCCCCCTTTGCCAAAGAGAGCCACCTCGGCATACAAGGGCGGATCGTTTTTGACGGGGAAATTTTTGAAATACAGGAATACCCGGGAACCCGCAGCAATAATACAATCTTCCGCGGGAAAGCGGTGTTTTAAAGGGACGGCAGTTCCCCGTTTAAGGCTTGACCTTTATAGCCGCCGGACTCACAATCCGCTTAAAGGGGGAGTTTATGGACAAGTGGTACGAGCGCGTTTTCCGCTACGGGCAGACGAATCTAACGGAGATCGATCCGGAGATCTGCGATCTCGGGTTTTGGCGGGAGTTCTGGAAAAAAACCGGAACCCAGGGGATCATCGTAAACGCCGGGGGGATCGTGGCCTACTACCCTTCCCGCTTCGGCATGCACTACCGGGCGGCAAGATTGGGAGACAGGGATTTTTTCGGGGACTTTGTTGCCGAAGGCCGCCGGGCCGGTCTGGCGATCCTGGCCCGGATGGACATTAACCGGGCGGTAGAGGATTTCTACCGGGCCCGCCCCGACTGGTTTTCCCGGCGCCGGGACGGTTCCCCCTTCTGTACCCAGGGCCGCTATCTAAGCTGCGTGAACAGCGGCTACTACAGGGAATATGTCCCGGAACTGCTTGCCGAAATAATCGAGCGCTACCATCCCGACGGCTTTACCGATAACAGCTGGACCGGAATTCCCCGGGGCAACATTTGTTATTGCGGCAACTGCAAACGGGATTTCCGGGAATACAGCGGTTACGAACTTCCGGAAAAGGAAGACTGCGGCGATCCGGTATACCGCAAGTGGATTGAGTGGAGCTACAAGTGCCGCACCCGCAACTGGGATCTCTTTAATAAAGTATGCGCCGAAAAGGGCGGCCCGGACTGCCTGTGGATCGGCATGATCGGCGCCAATTTCGCGGGGGGCTTGTGCAACTTTGTTGACATCCGGGAGATAGCGAAACGGGCAAAAGTATTACTGGTGGACAGCCAGGGCAGGGACGGAAACGGCTTTGAGCAGAACAGCCTGAACGGGCTTCTGCTGCACCAGATGATCGGCTGGGATAAAATTATTACCGAAAGCATGGCTGCCTATACCCGGGGCGTTCAGGCTTACCGGCGCGCGGCAAGCTCGGCCCTGGAACTCCATCTGTGGATGCTTGAAGGGATCGCCGGGGGGATCAGCCCCTGGTGGCACATCGTGGGAGGCGTTCAGGAGGATCGGCGGATATTCGATCGCCCCCTGCCGATCCTGGAGTGGCACCGGAAACACGAGGCTTACCTTTACAACCGCGTTCCGGTAGCGGACGCGGGGATCCTCTGGAACCAGGCCAATGTAGAGTATTTCGGCGCGGCCAAAGCGCGGGAAAGGGTGGGCCTGGCCTGGCGGGGCCTAACCGCGGCCTTAACCCGGGCGGGCATAACCTTTCTTCCCGTCAACGCGAATGATATTCCGGAGCAGGCCAGGGGGCTCAAACTCCTGATCCTTCCGGAACTGGGGCTCCTTACCGAAGATCAGGAGCGGGCGCTGGAAGCCTTCTGCTCCGCCGGGGGGAATCTCCTGGTCTTCGGCAGCGCGGGGATCATGGAGGGGGACGGCTCCCCGCTTCCCGCTTCCCGGCTGGAAAAACTGCTGGGGCTCAGCTTCAAGCCCGCCCGGCCGGAAGAGCTCCGGGACGGGGCGGGCTGGGAGAATCCGGTTCTGCACAACTACCTGCGGATAGAGCGGCCCGAACACCCTGTTTTTAAAGGCTTCGGGAAGACCGCTACCCTTCCCATGGGAGGGGAATACCGGGATATCGAGGCCGGCGCCGATGTCCGGATCCTGGCCACCCATATCCCCGCCTACCCCATTTACCCGCCCGAATTCGCCTGGACCAGCCTTACCCATACGGATCAGCCGGTAATTACCGAGTACGCGCCCCCCGGGAGGGGCAAGGCCCTCTACGCCGCCTGGGATCTGGACGCGGCGTACGGCCGTACCGGCCAGACGGATCAGGGGGATCTCCTGGGCAATATGGCGGAATACCTTTTGGAAGACCGGGCTTCAGTGCGGGTAAGCTGCGACGCCTACATCGATTTTAAAGTTTACCGCCAGGAAAACCGGATTATCATCCACCTTATCAATCTGAACTATACGGGCTTTCCCCAGGCCTACGCGGAAAAGATCCTGCCCCTGGGGCCGGTAAAGATCAGCCTGCGCATCCCGGATTTTTCCCCGGCAAAGGTACGGGCCTCCGAGGACGGAGCGGCGGTGAGTCTTAAAACGGCGGGGGGGATCTGCAGCCTTGAGCTTGACCGTCTGGGGCTCCACCAGCTTTTGATCGTGGAGTAAAGAGCCGCATGCAGCCCGAAAACATTCAGGGACGGTGCTTTGGACAGCAAAAACGCCCGGAAAACGGAAATTTCCCTTGGGGGATTTTTTTGCCGGGGACTTGTCATTGCGGCATAAATTCTCTAATATTCAGTATAAAACTATCGAAATTGGGGGTTGTTAATGAAAATTGCGATTAACGGGTTCGGCCGCATCGGCCGCCTGGTGTTTCAGTCCATTGTCGGGCAGAACCTGCTTGGTAAAGACAAGATAGACGTGGTGGCGGTAACCGATATTTCTACCGACGCGAAGTATTTCGCCTATCAGCTTAAATACGATTCCACCCAGGGCAAACTGAAGGCGGATATTTCCACCAAAAAGAGCGCCGGCGCCGAGGAAGACGATATCCTGGTAGTGAACGGTCACGAGGTTCGGTGCGTCATGGCCGAAAGGGAACTCAAAAACCTTCCCTGGGCCAAACTGGGGGTGGACTACGTTATCGAGTCTACCGGGCTCTTTACCGACGACAAGGCCTTCGGCCACCTGGAAGCCGGGGCCAAGAAAGTTATCATTTCCGCCCCCGCCAAGGGCAAGGAAAAGAAGATCCCCACTTTTGTGATGGGGGTGAACAACGACAAGTACGATCCCGCCAAGGATCACGTCATTTCCAACGCGAGCTGCACCACCAACTGCCTGGCCCCCATCGTCTACGTGCTGCTGAAAGAGGGAATCGGTATTGAAACCGGCCTGATGACCACGATCCACTCCTACACCGCCACCCAGAAAACCGTGGACGGGCCCTCCAAGAAAGACTGGCGGGGGGGCCGGGCCGCGGCGGTCAATATCATCCCCTCCACCACCGGCGCCGCCAAGGCCGTGGGCGAGGTGCTTCCCGAGACCAAGGGCAAGCTTACCGGCATGAGCTTCCGGGTTCCCACCCCCACCGGCTCCGTGGTAGACCTGACCTTCCGCTCCGTCAAGGAAACCTCGATTGAGGAGATCAACGCCGCCTTCAAAAAAGCCGCGGATACCTACTTGAAAGGAATTCTGGAGTTCCAGGCCGACGAGATCGTCTCCACCGACATCATCCACAATACCAATACCTCGATCTACGACAGCCTTGCCACCCTGCAGAACAACCTTCCCGGGGAGAAGCGCTTCTTCAAAGTGGTCTCCTGGTACGATAACGAGTGGGGCTATTCCAACAAGGTGGTAGACCTGCTCAAGTACATCGACAGCAAAAAATAAACCGTAGCTTTGGATTCAGGGGTCCACGGATTCGCACGGACAGTGAAGCGCAAAGCTTTTTCCGTGCCAATCCGTGGGCCTTTTTGTTTGAGGCGGTTCCCGGCGGCGTTCCGGGGCCGGCTCTTTTTTAAGCGCAAAACGCAGCAAACTCTAAAAACAGGTAAGGAGCGATCATGATTAAAACCGTAAAAGGCGTGGACCTGAAGGGCAAGCGGGTCATCATGCGGGTGGACTTTAACGTCCCCATGAAAGACGGGGAGGTGCAGGACGATACCCGTATTGTGGCGGCAATCCCCACCATCAAGTACATTCTGGATCAGGGGGTAAAGACCCTTACCCTGATGAGCCACCTGGGGGATCCCGCCAAGGACGCGGAGAAGGCCAAGGAGAAAGCGGAAAAAGACGGCAAAAGCTTCGACCGGGACGCTTACCTCAGGTCTAAGCACCGGATGGCCCCGGTTGCGGCGTACCTGGAAAAGAAGCTGGGGAAACCGGTGGTATTCGCCGGGGAAGACGGCTGTTACGGCAAGAAGGCTTTTATCGACGGCCAGGCCGCCGCTACGGTGATCATGCTGGAAAACACCCGCTTCCACAAGGAAGAGACCGCCAAGGATCCGGCGGAGCGGGACAAGCTGGCAAAGGAACTGGCTGCCTACGGCGATATCTTTGTAAACGACGCCTTTGGCACCGCCCACCGGGATCACGCCTCCACCGCCAGCATCGCCAAATTCATCCCCCTGTCGGTGGCGGGCTTCCTGATGGAAAAGGAAGTCCGGTTCCTGGAACCCATTGTGAAAAATCCGGTAAAGCCCCTGGTAGCAATCATCGGGGGGGCAAAGGTTTCTTCCAAAATCGCGGTTCTGGAAAGCCTCCTCAAGAACGCCCAGGCCCTGGTGATCGGCGGCGGTATGGCCTACACTTTCCTTAAAGCCCAGGGCCGGAAAGTGGGGAAATCCCTGGTGGAAGACGATCAGCTCGGTACCGCCAGGAAGATCCTCGACACGGCCAAAAGCGTTGGGGCGGAGATCGTGCTTCCGGTAGATCAGGTGGCGGCGGACAAATTCGACGCTTCCGCCACGCCGGTGCCGGTTGACGGCCAGGATCTTGACGATAATCTGATGGGGCTGGACGTGGGCCCCAAGACGGTGGCCAGATACAAGGAGATCCTTGCCAAGGCCAAGACCATCGTGTGGAACGGCCCGGTAGGGGTCTTCGAATTTGACGCCTTTGCCAAGGGGACTGAGGAAGTTGCCAAGCTGGTGGCGGAAAGCACTGCCAGGGGCGCTATTACCGTGGTGGGCGGCGGCGATTCGGTGGCGGCGGTGAACAAGTTCCATCTGGCCGGAAAGATGAGCCACGTATCTACCGGCGGCGGCGCTTCCCTGGAGCTTTTGGAAGGCAAACCGCTGCCGGGCATCGAAGTTTGCCGGGGCTGAGGAGGACTGTAAATGAGCCGGAATTATTACATTGCGGGGAACTGGAAGATGCACAAGACCCGCGCGGAGGCGGCGGAGCTTGCCAAAGCTCTGGTTAGCCAGCTTAAAGACGGGAAGCACAGGTACCTGGTGGCCCCCAGCTTCACCCTGCTTGAAACCGTGGCCCCCATCGTCAAGGGAACCAATATCCGCCTGGGGGCCCAGAACGCGGCCGCGGAGGAGCAGGGCGCCCACACCGGGGAAGTTTCGGTACTGCAGCTCAAGGATCTGGGGGTGCAGACCCTGATCCTGGGCCACAGCGAGCGGCGGCATATCTACAAGGAAGACGACGCCCTTATCAACAGGAAGCTCAAGCTGGCCTTAAAGCACGGCTTCGAGGTGATCCTCTGCGTCGGGGAACTCCTTGAGGAGCGGGAGGCCGGCAAGGCGGAGCAGGTCTGCCGGGCCCAGACCGTGAAAGGTCTTGAAGGGGTTGCCGCTTCGGATCTGGAACGGATCGTTATCGCCTACGAGCCGGTCTGGGCCATCGGCACGGGCAAGACCGCCACGCCCGAAGACGCGGACGCCATTCACGCCTTTGTGCGGAAGGTGATCGCCGGGCTTTACGGCCAGGAGGCGGCCGGCCGGATTATTATCCAGTACGGGGGTTCGGTAAAGCCGGAAAACGCCGCTCAGCTTATGGCAAAGGAGAACATCGACGGCGCGCTGGTAGGCGGCGCGGCCCTTAAGGCCGATACCTTTGTGCCGATTGCTAAATTCGCTTAGAAAAGCCCTTTCCGTTAAAAGGCTCTGCAAAACTAATGACCGCGGCGGCATTCAAAAAAAAGATATTCGAAAACACCGTAGTAATTCTTTTTTCCTCCGCCGCGATCATTGTACTGGTAATTTCCATTTACAACGGCGTATTTATCAGTTCTATTTCATCGTACCTTAAAGAAAATATCGAACAGCGTCTCCTTGTTACAAGCCGCGGCCTTGCCCTTGTGGCAAGCGCGGAAGAGCTTGAGGAATTAAAGAGCCCCCGGGATATGGAGAAATCCCTGTTTCAGGATATCCGGCGGCGGCTCATGGATTTTGCCGAAGAGAACCAGGTGGTTTACGCCTACTACCTCCGGCTTGATGAAGAAGCGAGGTTAATCAGGTACATCGCGGATAACGACACGAACCCGGAAACCGTAGTAAACCTGGCAAGCGATCCGGAACCGGCGGAAGAGCCGGAATTGTTCCGGGCGGTGCGGGAGCGGAAGGCTTTTGTTACCCCTCCGGGGGAATACGCGGAAGGCTGGAACGGGCTTATGAGCGCCTATGCCCCGGTTTTTGACCGGGAGGGAAGGGTTGTTGCCGTTGCCGGGGTGGATGTTACCGATCAGCAGCTTCTCCGCTCCCAGCGGAAACGGCTTGTCCTTCTGTCCATGTTTTTTGTTTCCCTTACGTTCTTTACCGGGCTAAGCAGCCTTTATATCTACCGCTGGAAGGAACGGAGCTTTTCCCGCCGTTTTAAACAGCAGGCCCTGATGTCCCGGCTTGCCCGGGGCCTCATCACCTCCCCCGACACAGTCGCGCTGATCAACGATGCCTTAAAGATAACCGGCGAATTTCTCGGGGTCGCCCGGATAATTGTCAGTATTGCCGGGGAAAATTCCGCCGAAAGCCGTGCCGCCTACGTCTGGGTTTCCGGCAGTAAAACGGCAAGCTCTCCCGCCAAGGAAGGGCTTAACGATGTTATTACTAAAAGTTTTCCCCGCGAGCAGCCGGCGGACGGGAATATCCCCATTATCTACAGTAACGATACAAGCAAAGATCCCCGTTATGCCGCCATGGCCCTGGCAGGGGTCAGATCCTTTATCATGGCGCCCCTTTATGTGGACGGCGGTTTCTGGGCGGTGCTGGTTGTGGAAGAGTGCTTCAGGATCCGTTCCTGGAGTGAAAGCGACCGGCAGCTTGTCAGCGCCGTATCCAGCGTTATTGCCGGGGAGGCAATCCGGGCGCTGCGGGAAAAGGAACGGAACGACGCCCTGGAGCAGGCCAGGCAGGCGAGCCAGGCGAAGACCAGCTTCCTTGCCAATATGAGCCACGAGATGCGCACCCCTCTGAACGCGATCATCGGCATGACCGCTATCGGCAAGGCGGCGGAAAATATCGAAAGGAAAGGATACTGTCTGGAAAAGATAGACGAGGCCTCGAATCACCTTCTTACCCTGATCAACGACATTCTTGACATGTCCAAGATAGAGGCGAATAAGTTCGAGCTTTCCCCCGCCGATTTTAGTTTTTCCCGGATGATCCAGAAGATACTGACGGTTATAAACTTCCGGGTAGAGGAGAAGAGCCAGAACCTTACGGTAAAAATCGACGAGAGAATCCCCGACAAGCTCCACGGCGACGATCAGCGGCTGTCCCAGGTAATCGTGAACCTCCTTTCCAACGCGGTAAAGTTTACCCCCGAACAGGGGAGCATCATCCTGGAAGCCCTCCTGGATACGGAAAGCCCGCTTGCCGCGAAGGAGGGCGCCCCCGAAGCTCCGGCGGAGAAACAGGCTCCGGCGGCCGGGACCTCCGGGGAGGAGGATCGCTGCGCCGTCCGGGTAAGCGTTGCCGATTCGGGGATAGGCATCAGCGCGGAACAGCGTTCCCGGCTCTTTTCTTCTTTTATGCAGGCCGATTCGTCCACCTCCCGCAAATACGG
>JAIRRU010000144.1 GCA_031255815.1 Treponema sp.
ATCGCCCTGTTGAGCCTGGGCAACATCGGCATGGGCCTGGGGGGCATGATGAACGGTTCCATTGTCGCCTCTTCCCCCGGCTACGTCAGATGGGGGCTCTGTTTCGTGATGATCGCCGGGCGCCTGGAACTCTGGACCGCCCTGGTCATCTTCAGCCCCGAGTACTGGCGGCGCTAAGAGCCTGCGGGCTCTTGATCAAATCCCCGGCTTTTCCTATATTCTTTCCCATTATCTTGATCTCATGAACTTTTAATATACAGGAGAAGATCCCATGAAAAGGACCTATCAACCCAGCAAGGTAAAGCGGAACCGGAAATTCGGATTCCGCGCCCGGATGAAGACCCGGGGCGGGCGGATGATTTTAAAGCGCCGCCGGGCCAAGGGGCGTTACAAATTGACGGTTTCCGACGAGAAAAAACCCTATTAACGGCACTTTGCCGCCCCGGTCTTACCGGTTCAGGCGGTTTGAAAGGCTTAGGGAGAGGGAAGGGATACGGAAGGTTTTTAGCCGGGGGAAGCCCTGCAGTTGTCCCGGCGCGAAGTTGTTTGTGTTGAAAAACGGCCTGCCCTACAACCGGATTGGTTTTACGCAAACCCGGAAATACGGCAACGCGCCGGAGCGGAACCGGGCCCGGCGCCTGGGGCGGGAGGCTTACCGCTTGCTGCGGCCCCGCTTAAAGACCGGATTCGATTTGGTTTTGCTGGTATATCCCGGAAGCCCGAATCCGGCGCGGCCGGGAAAGCCTGCGGGATCCCGCGCCCGGCCCGGGCGGGGCAGCCTTGAAGCCCGTCTTGCCCAGCTCAAATCCCTTTTTGGAAAGGCCGGACTGCTCCCGGATGGAACTGAATAATGGTGTTTTTGCGAAAAACAGCGCTTTTGCTGATCCGCTTTTACCAGACCGCGATTTCTCCTCACTTTCCCCCGAGCTGCCGTTATGTGCCGAGCTGCTCCGAATATGCCTGCCAGGCGCTGGAGAAATACGGCCTCTGCCGGGGCCTGTACCTTTCCTTTAAGCGGATTCTGCGCTGTCACCCCCTGCGTCCGGGCGGTTACGATCCGGTGCCCTAAAAATTGCGAAGGAATTTAGATGGAAAAACGAACCTTGTTGGCTGTGGTGCTGTCTATCGGCGTGATGCTGGTTTTTTATTTTATCCAGAGTCTTCTGTTCCCGCCCCCCGATCCTTACCCGGAAGTCGGCGGGGAAAGCGTCGTGTCGGCCGCCCCCTCTTCCCCGGAGGGGCTTCCCCTTGAGGCTTCCGGCCTTCAGGAACCGCCCGCGCTTCCCGAACCCCCGATCCCCGGCCAAATCACCGCCTCCGCCGGGCCCGAAGCGGCCGCGCCCCTCCGGGAACAGCGGCTTACCATCGATGCGGCCCGTTTCAGCGCGGTACTGACCAACGTCGGCGGCGATTTGGTTTCCTGGAAACTCAAGGACCATAAGGAGGCGGACGAGTACCTGGAGATGATCCTGTCCGGGGAAAACGAGGCCCGGGCCTTTTCCGTAGCCTTTGGCAACATAGACGCCAAACCGGTGGACAGCCTCTTCAACGTAAACCGGGTATCCGAATACACGGTGGAATTTTATCAGGATTTTGTGCTTCCCCAGAACGGCGCCCGGGAAGGGCGTTTCCGCCTGACCAAACGTTACAATTTCATGCCCGACGAGTACATGTTCGAACTCGTCGTTATCCTGGACGGCGGTTACGCGGTACCGGGTTTCAGCTTTCCCGGCAATCCCGGCGGGACGAACGCCGCCTATACCCTGGCCTTCGGCCCCCAGATAGGCCCCCGCTTCGAGAAGCTGGATCAGCGCTACGAATACCGCAACTACTTCAGCTTTACCAACGGCAAGCGGAAACAGGAGCGGGTAAACGAGAACAGCCCCGCCATTCTGAACAATTCGCAGGCGGTCTGGTCAGCCGTCGCGGGGAAGTACTTTACCCTGGTGGCCATTCCCCTGCTTTCCCAGTACGATCTGGCCTTTTCCGCCCGGAGCGAACCGGGCCTTCCCTCCGCCTCCCGGCTCTTTATCACCCGGCCCGCCTTTAATACCTCCCGTATCGAAGACGTGTACCGTTTCTACCTGGGGCCCAAAACCCAGGACGCCCTGATGGTTTACAACAACGGCGCCAACGCTTTTAAGCTTCGGGATATGCAGCTTATAGAAGTCGCCAACTCCAACGGTTTCCTCAGCCCCCTGGAAAAGATACTCAAGGTGCTGCTCACCTTCTTTAACAGGCTTGTGCACAACTACGGGGTGGCGATAATCCTGCTTACCCTGCTGGTCAAGGCCCTGCTCTTCCCCCTTACCAAGAAGGGCTCGGAGGCGACCCTGCGGATGCAGGCCCTGGCCCCCCGGATCAAGGAGATCCAGGAGAAACACAAAGATAACCCCCAGAAGATGAACGCCGAAATGGCGGAATTTTACAAAAAAGAAGGCTACAACCCCCTTTCCGGCTGCCTTCCCATGCTGCTGCAGATCCCCATCTTCTTCGCCATGTACAACCTTTTCAACAACCACTTCGACCTCCGGGGGGCCATGTTTATCCCCGGCTGGATACCGGATCTTTCCCTTCCCGAATCGGTGTTTCACTTTGCGAATTTCCAGCTTCCCTTCCTGGGCTGGACCGATATCCGGCTTTTGCCCTTTATCTACGTGGGTTCCCAGCTGCTCTACGGCAAGGTAACCCAGACGCCGGATCAGCAGAGCAATACCCAGATGAAGATGATGCTCTATGTTATGCCGATTGTGTTTTTCTTTATCCTGTACGACGTGCCTTCCGGGCTGCTCTTGTACTGGATCATGTCCAACGTGCTGACCATGGCGCAGCAGTTGGCGATAAACAAGTATCTGGCCAAGCGGAGGGCCGCCATGGCGGCGGAAGCGGGAAACAAGCCGCTGATTGTTCCGAAGAAGAAGAGAAAATAGGCTTGTTCGAGAACCCGGTTGGTTCTCGAACAAGCCCTGCAAAATGCTCCGCATTTTGTTGTTTTTAAGCGCAAAGCGCGGCAAACTGCTAGCAATTTCAATCGCAGGAGCGTAGAAATGGTATACGAATTTGAAGGCCGTACCGAAAAAGAAGCTATCGATCGGGCGGCGGCGGAATTGGGGCTGGAAAAGAACGATTTCGATATCGAAATTCTGGAAACCCAGCGGCAGGGGCTATTCAAAAAAGGTTATGTAAAAATTCAGGTTCATACCGATAAGCCTGTCGCGGCCCGGGCGGGCGGCGGCGGAGCTGGCCCGGCGGATGATTACGGGGAAGAGGATCCCCCCCCCGGAAGGCGGCAAGGCGGGGAAAGCCGGACAGAGCCTCACGCCCAGCCTGTTTACGGGGATCCGGAGGCAAAAAACGAATTTGAAACGGGCATGGTGGGTTTTGTAGGCGGCCTTATTTCCCGCATGGGCTACGAAGGCAAGGTTTCGGTTCTCTTCCGGGAGGAAAAGAAGCTGGGGCTCAAGATCGATTCGGAGTTTTCCTCAATCCTTATCGGGAAGAAGGGGAAGAACCTGGACGCCCTGCAGCTTCTCGCCAATATCTACGCCGGACGGCTGGGCCGGGAAGAAATGCGGATAATCCTGGACAGCGAAAATTACCGGATCCGCCGGGAAGAGTCCCTGGTACGCCTTGCCTACACCGTGGCGGACAGGGTGCGGGAGAGCCGGAGTTCCGTCCTGCTTGAGCCGATGAACCCCTTTGACCGCCGGCTGATCCACACCACCTTAAACGACATTGCCGATGTGGAAACAAAAAGCGAGGGAGAGGGGCTTTACAAACAGGTGCGGGTTTACTACCGCGGCGCCGGGCGTTAAAAGAAACCTTGGCGCGTTCCGGTTTGTTTTAGGGGAATGAAGACAAAAATAACGCCCGGCGTCTTTGCCGCGCTGTTCCTGGGCCTGGCCTCCTCCCTCTGGGGCGCGAGCCTGGAGGGCCTGATCGGCCCGGAGGCTGCGGCGGAACTGCGGGCCGGCAAGACCCTTACCGGGGTGCAGCTTAAAAACCCCGCGCCCCTCCTTGCGCCCGCGCACGCCGCTTTCCGCTCCCTGCTCGAAGAAAACATGAAGACCCTGGAGCCCGGAATCCTCGTGGAGGCCCTTGCCCGCTACAAAAAGCCGGAAAAGGCGGAGCCCTGGACCCTTGCCGAACGCAACGCCCTTTTCAACGAGGCCATGGCCCTTTCAAGCCTGGAGGGGATCCAGTACTACTCGGCGAGCCGTAAAACCATGCGGACTTTCTATGAATCCTCCCGGGTAATCGACGGCCCGGAGACCAGGCGGGTTCTGCCCGATCCTTTTTACCCCAATCCCCCGGCCCGGCTTAGCCTCTATGCCCGTCAGAAAGACCTGACCTTTGGGGAGAATATCTACCGCTACGATTACCGGGCCGGGGAAGATTTCCTTATCTTTGTGCAGGAAAACCTGAGCCCCATGAACGCCGGAATCATACCCGCCCTGGGAAAGAACAAACTCCGTTCCCTGGTGGCGGTTATCGACACGGAGGACAGCCTCCTCGTCTACGTTGCCTCCCTGGCCAAGGCCGCGGCCATCCCCGGCATAGGGGGCCGGATCGGCTCTTCCTTTACCAACCGGGCGGAGGCGATCCTGAAATGGTTCGCCGGCAGGGCAGACAGGGTCTTTTCCGGCGCTTAGGATTTTCGTTGACAAGCCCTTAAATTCCGGTATAGCATAAGCTGGTTGTCGCAACACTGGATTTATACCCCGGTTTAAGGAGCCGTAATTGAGCAAGAAGGACAGGTTTCCGGCGGTAAATTCCGTATTCAG
>JAIRRU010000009.1 GCA_031255815.1 Treponema sp.
GCCGGCAGTATTACCGCCTGACGGGGCAAAAAGGATTTCAACTTCGTCCATGCTAGCGATCCCCCAGATAGTTCTTGATAAGCTCCAGCTTAAGCTTCCGAAGCCTGTCCGTGAAAGAGACCTTGTACACATGGGGGTTGAGGAGCCGTTTGTAGCTTGAGTCAAATAAATCCAGATCCGCCTCCACATGGGCCTTTATCTCCCTGAGAGCCGGGCCGGGGAGGAGCTCCCCCCTTTCCATCCGGGGTTTGAGCAGTTTTTCCGCGTTTCCGGAAATTTCATGGTAAAAATGCCGGTAGTCCGCGGCGGGATGCCAGAAAGAGTAGCGCCTTCCCTTTTCAAGGAGATCGGGGCCCTCCGGGTCTCCCTCCAGGGTTAGCACGTCCGCCACGGCCATGCCTGCGGGATCCTTGATCCGCCAGACCTGTTTGAGTCCCGGGGCGGTGGTTTTTTCCGGGTTATCGGAAAATTTCATCACCGGGATAAGGCGCCCGCTCCCATCGTCCCTGGCGGCCAGCTTATAGACCCCGGTAAAGGCCGCATCCGTGCCGCCGGTAACCATCTGGGTGCCTACCCCCCAGGAATTTACCGGCGCCCCGGCTTCCTTGAGGGTGTGGATGATCGCCTCATCCAGATCGTTGGAAACCGTGATCGTGGCCTGGGGAAAACCCGCCTCGTCCAGGAGTTTCCTCACCTCCACCGAAAGGTAGTGAATATCCCCCGAATCGAGACGGACGCCGAAGTTCCTTCCCTGTTCCGCCAGTTTGCGCCCCGCCTTGATGGCGTTGGGGACGCCGCTTTTCAGGGTATCGTAGGTATCGATAAGGAAGATCGTCCGCTCAGGGTAGATCTCCGCGTAAGCCTGGAAAGCCTCTTCCTCGCCGGGAAAGGCCATGATCCAGGCGTGGGCCATGGTTCCGATAACCGGGATGCCGTAGGTTTTTCCCGCCAGGGTGTTACTGGTTCCCATAGCGCCGCCGATGTAGGCGGCCCTGGCGGCGGACATGGCCCCGTCCGGCCCCTGGGCGCGGCGGAGGCCGAATTCCAGTACCGAGCCCTTTCCCGCGGCAAGCCAGATCCTGGCGGTCTTGGTGGCGATAAGGCTCTGGAAGTTGATGATGTTGAGGAGCATCCCCTCGATGATCTGACATTCCACCAGATCGCCGTCCGCCCGGATCAGCGGCTCCTGGGGGAAGACCACCGATCCCTCGTCCAAAGCCAGGATGGAGCCGGTAAAGCGGAAGCGGGAAAGGTAATCGAGAAAACCCTCGTCAAAAACCCCAAGCCCCCGGAGGTAGGCGATGTCTTCAGGCGAATAATGGAAACACTTTAACTTTTCCAGAAAGTCGGCCAGACCCGCGAATATGGTAAAACCCCCGCCGAAGGGCTGCTTGCGGAAGAACATTTCAAAAACGGCCCGGCGGTTGATATTTTTCTTCCAGTACCCGTGGGCCATGGTGAGGGAATAAAAATCGGTAAAGAGGGCGGAACTGCCGGGATACTGCCCGCCGCCGGGGGAAACTGTTTCGGTACCGGGCATCAGCGCAGACCTTGGAGAACTTCTTCCAGGGAGGAGACGAGCACCCCGGCGGCCTTCATGGATTCAAAGGCCCTCTCAACCGATCCTGCGGGGAAGCCCACCCCCCGGACTGCGTCGCTTAGCACAATAGTCCTGAACCCGCAGCGGGCGGCGTCCAGGGCGCTGTAGAGGACGCAGTAATCCGTGGCGAGCCCTCCCAGGATCACCGTGTCCAGGGCCAGGCATTTCAGGCAGCCTTCAAGCCCCGTGGGGGTCTTGCGGTCGTTTTCAAAAAAAGCCGAATAGGAATCAAGACCGGGCCGGAAGCCCTTGCGGATGATCAGGTTCACGTTTTTGAGATCCAGTTTTTCGTGGAAAGCCGCCCCGGCGCTTCCCCGGACGCAGTGATCCGGCCAGAGCAGCTGCCTTTCCCCGCCGGGGAATTCCAGGGCTTCCCCGGGCTTTTTGCCGTGGGCGGAGGCGAAGGATACATGCCCCGGCGGATGCCAGTCGGCGGTAGCCGCCACCCATCCTCCCCGCCGCCCGAATTCTTCCGCCAGGGTATTGAGGAGGGGGATAGGCTCGTCCCCCCTTTCAACCGCCAGGGCTCCGGCGGGAAGCTTTTCCCCGCCCGAAAGGACGTAGGAAGGGCAGAAATCGTTCTGTATATCTATTTCGACAAGCGCGGTTTTTGAAATATCAATAAGCATGAAAACCCCCTCCCCTTATATTAATGGGGAGCGGGGGGCAGGGCAATACCGCGCCCCTGCCGGCCGTACAGAGCCGGAAACAGGAGAAGCGCGGCAAGCAGGGATCCCGCCGTCCCCCAGAGGATGCTCCGGGCCAGGGCTACGGGGAAGCCTTCCCCTCCCATGAGGGCAAGAGGCGCCGCTCCGGCTATCCCGGTAAGGGAGGTGGTAAGGATGCTTTGAATTTTTTCCCGCACCCGGAACTGAACCGCCCTTAAACGGGCGCCTTCGATGTAGATGGCGTTATTAACACTGAGGCCGCTTATCACTACCAGGGCCGCCATGTCGCCCGTTTCCAGGGGGCTTTGGGAGAGAAATTTTACCAGAAGGGGAACCGCGCAGGAGACGGGGATAATCGAGGCGGTACGAAGGGCGTTTTTCCACTTTTCCGTAAGGCAGAGAAGGACAAGAAAGATCCCCGCGGCGCTCCCCAGGAAGGCGAGAAAGAGGATCCGGTACTGGGCCTCAAGGAGTTCCAGATCCCGGGAGAGGAGGTAGCCGTAGCCCCTTAGGGCCGGATCTTTTGCGGCGGATTCCTCCAGGGCCGTCCTTACCGCCCGGGCGGCCTGGCTGGAACTGGGGGCCCGGAGGTGGACGGTGAAGTAAGCCGCCCTTCTCCCGTCCCGGCGGTATATTTTTCCGGCCCCCGGCCTTTCCCGCAGCTCTCCCAGGGTTTCAAGCCTGAGCGCCCCGGCGGGGGAGGGGACGGGGAGATCCGCAATCCGGGAGAGGGAACTGTCCCGCGCCCCCATCCCCACCAGGCGTATGTCCGTTTCCCTTCCCCCCTGCAGCCGCTTGCCGATTACCGGGCCGAATACGGTCCAGCGCAGATCCCTTGCCAGGTCCCGCAGCCTGAGCCCGGCCCTTGCCAGGCTGTCCCGGCAGGGGACAAATTCCACCGCCTGTTCGGCCTCCTTGAAGTTTAAAACCGCCTGGACATAGCCGGGGATAGCGGGCATGGCCGCGGCGCCCCTTTTCGCCATCTCCCTGCAGATCCCCGCCTCGTCACCCACGGCGGCCGCCTCGATTTCCCATACGGTCTCCCGCAGGGCTCCTCTTCCGGATCTTCCCGCGGGGAATATGCCGGCCCCGCCCCCTTCCGCGTCGGGCACGTAGAGGAAACCTGCCCCCGCCCGGGGGGCAAGGGCGGAGAGGGCCCCGGCAAGAGCGGCGCGGCTGGTTTTCCGTTCGTCGAAACCTATCTCCAGTTCCCCGGTTCCCTTCCGGCTTTCAAGACGGACGTAGCGGATCCCCTCTTCCCTCCGGATCAGATCCGGCAGATCCTTCAGATCCCGGTCCACCGATTCGCCTGATTTTTCGCTTTCGTATTCCACCGAGGCGTAGAGAACCTGATCCCGGCTGTCAAGGCTGATGTTCTTCCCGGAAATGAAAAAGAGGGCGGGGGAGAGGGCGGCGAAACAGGCGTAGATCAGGATCATTACCCTCCGGCGTTCCAGGCTGAAAAGACAGCAGCGCCAGGAGAGGCGGGTGTAGAGGGCCTTTATCCGGCGGAAAAGTTTTGCGGGGAAAAGGCTTTTTCTTAACGGGGGTTCTCCTTCCCCGTCCTGAAAGAGAAAACCGGAAAAAAAGAAAACCGAAAGGACAAGGGAATTGCAGAGCATGGCCATGATCGCCAGGGCTACCTTGCGGATCCCCGGCACGATCGAATCAAGAAAGTACAGGGGCAGGATCACCAGGAAGGTGGTAAGGGTTGAGGCGGCTATCTCCCCCAGGAGGCCGGGAAGGACGGCCCGGTAACGGGGCAGGCTGCCTTCCCGTTCCGAGAGGGAGGCTATGACCAGGCAGGGATCTACGATAAGCCCCAGGGAGATCGAAATGCCCGAAAGGAGGTTCTCGTCCGCTTTGACCGAAACGATGCGGAGAAGCGCGAGAGACCAGAGGATATCCGCGCCGATGAACAGGAGGATTAAGGCCAGGGTCTTCGGGCGGGTGAAAAACAGGGGGATGATGAGCAGTACCGCCAGGACGCTCTGGAAGATAGCCTTTTGCACCCCCCGGATTGCCGATTCAAGAAAGCTCCCCCTATCCCGCAGTATGGTTACCGACGGCGGCGGCCCGGCTTCCGCCCCGGCCCCCGACGGCGCTTCCAGCACCCTCCTGCATTCCCGGGAAAGGGCTACGATGTCCGCGGAAGAAGCGGCCACAATATCAATGCCGACGCACTCCTCCCCGTTTATCCTGATGATCTCCCGCTTTTCCCTCGGCGAGATCCCCGCCCGGGCAAAGTACTCCAAGGCGCTCAGCTTCTCCCCGGTTCTGACCGGAAGTTTTTTGAGTTCCTCCGGGAAGGATCCGGCGGCGGAGAGCCCGGCCCCCTCCTCCCGGCCCCCCGCCGGATCTCCCAGCCTGGTTTTGAAAGTTACGGCCCTGTCCCGTTCTTTCCCCCGGATGCTTCCCCCGGGGCTGAGGATGTTGGCGTCCTGCACCACCCTGCCCAGGGCTTCCGGGTTTATCCCCCGGGCGGCGGTTTTTCCCGGATCGAATTCCACCAGGATCTCCGTCTGGGTTCCGCCTGAAACGATGACCTCGGCGATACCGTCCAGGTTTTCCAGTTCCCTTTTAAGCCGATCTTCCGCGTATAAGCGCGCCCGCTCAAGATCCCCCGGCGCGAATACCGCCGCGCTGAGGAAGGATCTCTGCCCCGATTCGGCGGAGAAGATCCTGGGTTTCTGTACCGCGGCGGGAAGGCTTGAGTACAGGGTGTCCACCGCGTCCCTCAAGGCCAGGTAGAGGCTTTTCCCGTCGCTGTTCCGGTCGAAGTATACGGAACTTAGCGATTTTCCGTATTCGCTTACCGAACGGATCTCGTAGATACCCCCCAGGCCGGAAATTTTTTCTTCCAGAGGAATGGTAATGAGCCGCTCCATTTCCGTCTCGTCCATGCCGAAATACTCAAAACGAACGCTGTATACCCGGTACCTTCCCTCCCTGGATTCCCCCAGCTCCTCCTGCCTGAGAATATAGACGCAGAGCACGGAGACGATGACAAAGGCAAAGACCGGCGCGGCGGGGCGCGGGAGCCCTGAACGCGGGGGAAGGACTCTTTTCATTCCCGGCCTCCGGGAAGGGCGGAGGCCAAGCATACCGGCACTACCGTAAGAACCATAACCAGGGAACAGCTGAGGCCCCCGATGAGCGCGACGGCCAGGGAGGCCTGGGCGTTTATCCCCAGGGGATCGGCGGCGAAGGGGAGGAGGGCGATAAGGGTAGTCAGGTTGGTAATCAGGATGGCCCGCAGTTTTTTCGCGCAGTTTCCGGCTATCCCGCCGGAATCCGCCCCCTTGCCGGAACCTTCGCCGGAACCCTTGCGGGAATCCGCCCCCGGGTCTTTACCGGGATCCTGAGCGGCGCAGGATTCGTAAAGAAGAATGGAGTTGTTTATCGAAATGCCGAAGAGGGTGATTAGGGCGATAACACTATTACTGTCCAGGGAATGGCGGGTAAGGAGGAGGGAGATGAAGGCGCCGGAGCAGGCCGGGGGAATGGCGCTCAGGAGCAGCAGGGGAACGCTGAGGGATTCGAATTGGGCCCCCATGCCCAGGTAGAGAAGAACCCCGGTAACTATGAGGAGGAACAGGCCGTTTTTCGTCATTTCGTCGATATCCGCCCTGCCGGGGGAGACCAGATCGAGACCCTCCCCCTTCAAGGGGGCTCCCCGGATCTCTTTCGCGTCCCTCCGGTTGTAACGGAACAGCACCTTCTCGTTTTTTTCCTCGGTAAAAGAACCGAGGAAGCGCAGGGGAAGGGCGCCTTCCTCCGCCGTTCCGGGGATAAGGATGTTTTGCAGATCCTCAAGGGAGCCCATGTCCTGATCCCGCAGTTTTACTAAAAGGGGAATCTCTCTGCCTTCCTCGTAGTAGGACGAGGCGTATATCCCTTCCAGACTGTCCCTGGCCGCGGAGGCGGCGTAGCGGGCGCTTACGGAGAAGCGGGAAAGGGCGAGCCGGTCGGGACTAAACACCGGCCCGCTGCGGAGGGCGTCCGGGGCAAAGCCCAGGCCCCCGCCAAGGGCCTCCGCCTGGGTTCTGGCCTCTTCCGGGCTTCCCGCCCGCAGAATTGTCAGATCCCCTTTCAGATCCAGAAGCCGGGAGAGGAGGTCGCGGGATTTCCCGAAGGAGATCCGGTAAGAACCGCCCGCGAAAAGGGCGGCGATTTTCTCCCGCCCCTTTTCGGCGTCAATGCCGAGCTTTGCGGTGATACGGAGTTTTTCAAAACCCTCGTCCAGCAAGGCGAGGCTTTGATAGTCGTCGTGTTCAAGGCCGCCCGATATTTCCAGCGTCCTGATCCAGGTTTCCTTCCGGAGTTCCCGGTATATCCCGACAGCCGAGCGGCGCATGGCCTCAAGGTTCGTGCCCGGGGGGAAGTCCATTTCCCAGGACAGGGTCTTTGAGGAAAGCTCCGGCAGGAGGCGGCGCTCGATGAAAAAGAAGGACAGGGCCCCGGCCAGCAGGCAGAGGGCCAGGGGGATAAGGGCGTAACGGGGTTTCTTCAAGAGGCGGAGCAGCAGTTTTTCGTATTTTTCCGCTGCCAGGGCGATTCGGGAATTTCCGGCAGGCCTGTTTCCCGCCGGGCCGGGGAGAAAAACCGAAAGGGCGGGGATGTAGGTAAAGGAGAGGAGGCAGGAACACGATATGGAAGCGATAAGCCCTATGGCCATTCCGGTAAAGAGTTCCCCCAGGAGGCCCCCGATGAAAAAAACCGGAGTAAAGACTATGG
Source organism: Treponema sp. (assembly GCA_031255815.1). The sequence continues at coordinate 7,006 of JAIRRU010000009.1, forward strand.
CCGTGCTGAAGGAGGAAGCGGAATTTGACAGGATCGTAGCTTCCGCCCCCCGCGCGATTAGCGTCTCCAGGGGCCCGGCTGTTTTCCGCCCCAGTTCCCTCTGGATGCTTTCCGCCGTTACCGCGCCCGCGTCTATTACCATGCCGATACCAGTGGAAACGCCCGAAAGGGACATGACGTTAAGGCTCTGCCCGCAGAGTTTTAAAACAAAGAACGCGAAAAGGGCGGAGAGGGGGATGATCCCCGTGATAACCAGGGATAATCTGAGCGAGCGGAAAAACAGGTATACTACCGCCCCGGCGGCAAGGACGGAGGCCAGGGCCGAGAAAAGGAGGGACAGGAGGGATTCGCTTACCGAATCGGCGGTATTGAAACTTATTTCAAAATCGTACCACTTGCCGTAGAGGTTTTTGAGGATCCCGATTTCCCTTTTTACCCCGGCGGAAAGGGGGAGGGGGCTTGCCCCCGCCTTTTTCCTGATGCCTATTCTCACGGCCTCCATGCCCTTGTAGAGGAAAAAGGCTTCCCTCCGCCGGTTCGTCCGTACCAGATCCGCCAGATCCCCCGCCCGGACGAGCCCCCCTTCGTTGTAAATAAGGGGAGTGTCCCCAATCTCCTCCTGGGTTTTCCAGAGCCCCGCCGTTTTGACGCCGAGTTCCTTCTCCCCCTCCCGGATAGTCCCCGCCGGATACTCGAAATTCGCGGCGGCCACGATTTCCGCGGCATCCGACAGGCTGAGCCCCCTGGCTTCCAGGGCGGCCCGGTGAAAACGAAGCTGTATTTCCTCCTCTTCCCCCCCGGAGACGGAAACCCCCGCGGTTCCGGAAAGCCGCTGGAGCCGGGGTTTAATGTCCGTCTCGGCGATATGCCTCCCGTAACGCAGATCCCCGTCCAGCGGTATGAGGATAAGGGTGATGTCGTCCGTCCGGGCCGAATCGTTCCGGAACACCCGGGGTTTCATACAGCCTGAAGGGAGGCTCTCGTAGCAGATGTCGATAAGCTCCCTGCTTTCCGTCAGGGCCAGCTCTATGTCGCTTCCCCAGTGCAGTTCCAGGGAGAGCAGGGAAAGACCGTCCCTGCTTACCGAGGACGAAGACTTGAGCCCTCTGAGGGAGGCAAAGGTATCCTCCAGGACTATGCTTACCATGGAACGCATCTCCGCGGCGGAAACCCCCGGATACTCAGCCGCCACCAGGAGGTTCCGGGAACTCATGACCGGCAGAAAATCTACCGGGAGGATGAAGGCGCAGAGGAGGCCCAGGAGGCTCAGGGCCGTCAGGGCGGAAAGCACCGATACCGGATGGCGTACCGAAAAACGGATGAGCGCCTTCATTACTGTTTGTTCCAGACGATGGAGATATCGTTCCCCAGGGTGTTCCCCCGGGAGTCGGCCAGATCCCCGTCGATAGTAATGGTAACCGTCCCCTGGCGGGCCGTGTTCTCGATCTCGATTCCCGCCAGGAGGGCGCAGAATTTCTCCCCGGCCCCGGGCTGTTCCAGGGGATCGCTGACCGGGCTTCCGGCATAGGCCGCCTCGTCCAGCACCCGCAGGGTTTTCAGGGAGATGTAGGCGCAGGCGTTGGACACGGAAACGGAGAGGCTGTCCATGGCGCTTACCAGGGAAAGCCTCTCCGCCTCTTCGGAAACTTTAAAGACAAGGTAGATTTCCGTTTCCTTTTCCGTTTGGACAGGAAAGCTGAGGGCGTCAAGGGTAAGGGTCGTAAAATTACTATCCCCGCCTATGGCTTCGTAAACGCCGCTGTTTTTCAGAAAACCCCGGATAAAGACAGGAGGCCTGAAATCGCCCCGGTCGAACAGCAGGGGGAAGCGGGTGTCCCGAGGGGTTTTGTTCCCCAGGCTGTCGCTTATCCCCCGTTTAACGGTAAGCGTGTAGGCTTTGTTCCATTCCGGTTTCCGGGAAAGACTGATCTTCCCCCGATCCCTGCTTTCCAGATCCGGGGTAAAGGAGATACCCAGGGACGGGTTTAATTCCAGGAATCCGGAAACCGATTCGACAGCGATCCTCTTGTTGAAGACCAGGGAAAAACCCGCGTCCCCCGGAATGTTCCGGTTGGGGCTTTCCGCCTCCGCTCTGCCCCGGAGCCCCGCGGGGTTCTCCCATTCCAGACTGAAAAGCGGCGCTTCCTGATCCGGCCCGTAGAGGAAGGTTGCGTTGTAGGGAAGGAGCATGGGGTTCCGGGATCGGTCCCGCAGGGCCGTGCTCAGCGTAATGGTGTAACGGGTTCCCTCGTCCAGGGGCTTAAGGGGGATGATCTCGACAGCCGCCCCCTCCGCGTCCCAGCGGAGGATATGGTTCAGCGAGGGGCTTATCCGCAGGGCTTCGCCAAAGGACTGGGGTTCCACCGGTTCCGAGAAGCGCAGAAAAATTGTCTCCGGGGGCCGGGTAAGGACGCTTTCGTCGCCCGGATCAATCGAGACGACCAGCGGGCCTTCGCTGTCCTCCTTGGTACGGAACCGGTAGCGGAATTCCCGTTCCAGGGAATTCCCCTTTTCGTCCTCCGCCTCGGTTCCGATAAGGACAAAGTATTCCCGGCCCTCCCGGAGGCCGTTTACCGGGCGGTAGATCATCCGGCTCCCCCGGAACTCAAAATCCCCGCCCAGATCCGCGCCGTCCTCGGTCATGGAAAAGGCTTTCCGGATAGAAGCCGGCGCGGGAGGCGCGGAAAAACCGATCTCCAGTTCCCCCTGGGTGGAAACCGAAAGCACTTCCAGGGGCGGGAGCAGCCAGGAACCGCAGCGGATGGCCAGGATGATTATCAGCAGGCCGGATAAAAGATACTTTAACGGGTACAGAATACGAACCATATATCCTCCTTAAGGTACTCCCCGGCGGCGTTTTGCGGCCCCTTCGCCCCGCCGGTAATGCTAAGCTGGTAATAGTTGGAGACGGCGGCGCTGCTCTGGGAGAGATCCTCCCAGCTAAGGGAAAGCCGCGAGCCGCCGTTGCGCCAGCGGGCTTCGATCAGCGCCGGGTTGTGGGCCGAAGGGGGGAACAGAACCGAGAGGGAGACCGCGTCCAGGGCGGCCTTCCGTTTTTCAGGCGGGATGGCGGCGGAAAAATCGATATTGCCCCGCAGCCGGAAAGGCGCGGGGGGCGTCACGGGCCCAAGGTAGTGATCCTGTATGACCCCGCCGGGAATCAGGGGAGTATTACTGTCGTCCAGGCTCAGCGAATCCACCAGGAGCCAGCGTCCGGCCCCGGTAAAAAACACCTGTACCGGATCAAAGAGGGAAAGCCCCATCAGATCTTTTACCGTGTCCGCCAGGAGGATCCGGTACTCTTCCCCAAGCCGATAGGGTTCCTCGGGGATAAAGATGAACCTGCCCTCCCCGGCCCCTTCAAAGTAACCCTGGAGGCCCGGATAAAAGGCGATCCCCCCTTTTACCGAAGCCTCGTCCATGGGTTTGGAGAAGATAAAACCGATGCCCTGCCAGTCCAGGAGATTGCCGTCCAGGGGAAGCCCCCTGTGCCAGAGGGCAGGCGGGTTGTTGAAACTTACCGGGCAGACCTCGAGCAGTTGGGGAAGGCTGGTGTCCCGGGGGCCCTCGAAGATCCCCGAAGCCTCCTTCCGCATAAGCCAGCCGTCCGCGCTGACCATGTTTTTAAGTTCCCAGGCGTAGGAAACGTCGAGCTGCCAGGACTCCCGGGGCCTTACCTTTACTGTGGAACTGCCGGGAAAAAACTCGGCCAGGTACTCCGTGCCGGGGCTGAGGGAGAATTTTTCGTTAAAAGAAGTGATAAGCGGCGGTTTTGAAAAAACCAGGCTGAGCGTATCCCCCGTAAAGGAGGAACTGAGCAGCTCGAACGAAGCCCCCGCGCCGCCGTAGGTAAATGCCCGGGAAAGCCTGACCGTGTAGGTTCCGCCCCCCTCCGTCCGGAGGCTCCCCTCAAGGGAAAAGGAGTAGGACTGCCCCTTCTGCCAGGGCTTTTCCGGCCGGATCAGGAGGACTGCCCCTTCCCAGGCAAGCGCCGTCTCCGCCGCCGCGCCTTTTTCGTAAAACTTTAACTGCCGCTCCGCGTCTTCTTTGACGGGTTCCCAAGAAAAATCTATCCGGACATGATCCCCGGAAAAGAAGGCCTCCCCTTCGGGGATTGAGCAGGAAACATCCAGGTAATCGAAACTGACCGGAGGGCAGCCGGGCAGGGCAAGGGCAGCCGGGACAAGGGCGAGAAAAAACCGGATCAGGGCGGCCCGGGGGATCTTCGGGCGGAGAGAACGATCAGCGGTATTCAACCGACGCTCCTTCTTTCAGAAAAGGGGAGGGCTTGTCTATCACCATGTCCCCTTCGGCAAGGCCCTCTTCGATCCAGAGCATGCCGTCCCTGCGGGAGCGGAGCTTCACGGTTTTGATCAGCGCCGCGCCCTTTACCGCGCAGAACACGTAGTCCCGGCCCCCCTTATCCGTAAGCAGCGCCGTCTCGGGGATCGCCGGCAGGAGCAGTTCTTCTGTTACCGGGATGGAGCATCTGATAAACATCCCCGGTTTTATGCGCAGATCCGGGTTGGAAAGGGAGGCCTTAACCGCAAAGTTGCCGCTTTGGGGATCGGCTACGGGGGATATCTCGTCCAGTTTCGCCTGAACCCTCAGCCCCAGGGAGGGTATCTCTACCTCCGCCGCCGCGCCCGGCGGAAAACGGATCATGTCCTGTTCCTGAATGTAAAAAAGGGCGAAGACCCCGGAGGTGTCCATGAGGGTGGCGAGCTTTCCGTTCTGGGGGACGTACTCGCCGTTTTCAAAGTACAGCGCCCCCACGATGCCGGAAACGGTGGAACGGACGGTCAGCTCCCCGATGAGCCGCTTGACCGACTCAAGGTTTTTTTCGGCGCTCCGCAGTTCCGCTTCCGCCCCTTCCAGTTCCGCGGCGGCGGCCCGGGTGTTAAGCTCGGCAAACTGCCGGATCCTTTCGGCGGGATCGGGGGAAAGCTCAAAACCCGCCGCGCGAAGATCCTCGTCCCTCAGCCCCAGCCGGGTAATTTCAATGTCCTTTTTCAGCACCGCGATACCCGCTTCCCGGGCGCTGAGGGAAACTTCCATGCTCCTGAAGGCGGCGCTGGTAAGGCCCCCCAGGCTGAGGAGTTTCCGCTGCTTCTCAAGGGACTCGGCGGCCTCGGCGAATTCAAGCTCCTGCTGAACCAGGCTCTGCTCCCCCTTTTCCACGGAGATGAGCCGGGCTTCCACGGCAAGCCGGGCCTCCCGCATGTCCGCCCGGGCCGCGTTGAGCCGGGCCCCGGCCGCGTCCAGGGCGTTTTCGTACTGTTCCCGCCGCGTTTCCAAATCCAGGTTCCGCAGCCGGGCCAGGGGCTGGCCGGCCTTTACCTCGTCGCCCTCTTTCACGTAAAGGGAGGCGATAGTCCCCTCCACCTGCACGGTAATGTCGTTTTTTATCCGGTAGGTGATCGTACCAAAACTGCTCAGGCTGTCGCGCAGGGCTCTTAGCCCGGCGGGGGCAGCCTGTACGGCAAGGGCCCCGCTTTCCGGAGAAACGGGTTTGGGGGAGCAGGAAAACGGCGCCGGGGAAAACAGGAACAGGCCGAGCAGGGTCAGCGCCGCGAGAAGCCGGGATCCGCCCGCCGCCGGATCCTTACGCGCTTTGCAGGGTAAAAAAACGCCCGGGAGGCGGTTTTTGGGAGTTTTAAGCGTGAAGCGCGACAAACCGCTAGTATTCAAGAAATTCATTCCTTAAACCTCCGAAAGGAAAATTGGCGAGTATCTCCAGGGATCGTTCAAGCGCCGCCGCCTGGATCTGCTGTTCCTTCAGCGAAATCTTCACCCGGCTCAATTCGATAAGCTCGTTCAGAAAATCGATCCGCTTTTTCTGACCCTGTTCCGCCAGGAGCCGGGAGAATTCCATCCGTTTCTCCAGCACGGCGATCATCCGCCGGGACGTATCGGCGGAACGGAGGCTGGAGTCGTGGGCTATGACCAAATCGTAAAGCTGTTCCCTCAATGCCTTTTCCGTTTCCTTCTGTTCAAGCCGGTTCCGCAGCAGGGCCATATCCTCCAGCCTCCGGGCGGCAGGGTACGAGGGGTTCGGCAGGATACTTGCGGAAACACCGTTACTAACCTGGTAGAGCCGATCCCGCTCGAACCCGTAGCCCGGATTGACGCTTACCGGTACAAGGTTCAGGTTGGGAAAATCGAAAGTCAGTTTGAGGGAGTACCTCGGCTCGGTAAGGGGGTAGCCGGTACCGGCAAAAGAAACGCTGCCCTGGACGCCGATGGAGGGGATGTACCAGCGCCGGCTGTGGGCAAGCTGTTTCTGGCCGTACTGGACGGCCAGGCTCTGTTTTTTAAGTTCAACGCTGCCGGTTCTAACCAGGCGCCAGAGCGGTTCCAGATGCGGTTCGTAGTAAAAGTATTCGAACTCCCCGGAGGCGTCCTCCCTAATCTCCAGCTCCGCCTCCCGGTCAAGGCCGACGGCATCCTTTAAGCGCCGTTCCCGGGTTTTCAGATCCAGCAGGCTTTGATCCCGCTCGTATTCGACCGCGATACAGGAGGCAAGGTATTCAAGGTAATCGGTCTCCAGGCTCAGGCCCAGGGCCGTTTCCCAGCGGATAATTTCAAGCTGTTCCGCGGCAAGGCCCGCCAGTTCTTCCCGGATGCGGACTGTTTCGGCCTGGATAAGGCAGCCGTAGTACTGGGAGATAACGGCGGAACGGAATTCCCTGAATTCCCCCTGGTACTCCTGGTAGGCGTAGAGGGAATTGAGACGGTTCGTTTCGTAGGCCAGCTTGTTTTTGCCGCCGTCGAACAACTTCTGGCTTACGGAGGCCTGTATACTCTTACTGCGGGAATCTCCGGTCATAACAGCGGTACTGTCAGACTCGTTAAAAGAAAAACTAAAGCTGGGAAGGAATTCCCGCAGATCCAGCTTCGCGGCTTTCATATTCTCCAGCGCCTCCTCTTCGCGCAGCGCCCAGAGCCTGGAATTCCCGGCGGCGAAATCCGCCGCCTCTTCCGCCGACCGGAACAGAACGGCCCCTCCCGCGGGATCCGCCGCTTCTTCCGGGGCAAGCTCCCCGGCAGGGGCAAGGAACAGGGAGAGAAACAGGGAAATAGCCGGGAACCGTTTAGTTTTCATGTTTTCTGTTGTACTTCAGCACGGCCCGGTAGCGTTTCTTTTGATCCCTTAAAATCTTCCCCATAACGCGCTCCATGATCCGGTACTGTTCCAGGGAGATAAGGATGTTCCGCTTGCCCGTCATATACTCGTTTTCCCTGGCGTAGACCTTCCCTTCCCCGTCCCGGAGGGAGCAGGAAATATAGATAGTGTTGTAGAATTGCGCCTTACGTATGAAAGAACGCTGTTCCATGATAATGTCCAGAAACAGGGGCCTGTCTGTATCGATACTGTAGCCCTGTTTCCGGTCCAGCCAGGTTTGGATTATTATCTCAAGCTGCCCGGCAATGCTTTCCTCCCTTACCCGGTCGATCGTTACGCTTATTTTCCCCGGCCGGCAGTCCCAGAAAAAGGGAAGGGCCGGATAAGAGGCAAAGGACGAACGCCTGTTTGCCGTCATGCAGGAAGATGCCAGCAGGACGAAGGCGCCCAGAAAGAAACAGTAAAATTGTTGTCTCATGGTTCTCCTCCGGTAAATTGCTTCAGGGTTTCTTCAATCATCCCGAACGGGACGCTGGATCCCGAAACGGTTTTAGCCTTTTCCAGGTAACCGGCGGCCCGGTCGTTAAGCCCCAGGGCCTGCCAGGCGAGGGCCAGATCCAGGTAAAGCTTGGCGCTGTCGCTCAGCGCCGTTTCCGCCTGCCTCCCCATGGAAAGCCTTTTTTCGTAATCCCCGGTCTTCCGGGCCAGCAGGGCGTAAAGGTACAGGGGCCGCCAGTCAGAAAAGTTGAAGGAAAGCTCCCTGTCCAAGAGGCTCTCCGCCTCCCCGTAACGCCCCCCAAGGACAAGGCAGCGGATCCGCCAGAGACGGGCCTCGGTATATTCGGGCCGCCGTTTGGCCAGCCGGGAAAATACCGCCAGCGCCTCGGCCTCCTCCCCGGCAAAGTAGAGCGCCTTGCCCAGAAGGAATTCGGCCTGGTAAAAGCCGCGGTCCGCTTTCAGGGCCCGGCGGGCCTGGGCAAGGGCCTCCCGGTAGTTCTCCCCGCCGTAGGCTTCCGCGGCGGCCAGGTAGGCGCGTTCCGCCTCCCCGCTTTTCCGGGAATCACAGGAAAACAGTATTACCGCGCCCAGGATGATCCACGGCCGGAAGCGCCGGCGGGCGGGCGGCAGGGAAGCCCTCATTCTTCAAAACCGAGGAAACGGCTAAGCTCCCCCCAGGCGGGTTTCGCGTAAACCCCTTCCCGATCCAGGGCGATAACCTTTTCCAGGGCGGCCAGGTATTCCGCGGGAGGCTTTTCGCTGACCAGCAGGGCGCCCTGCCAGAGGTTCCAGTAGTAGGAGGGGAAGGATCGGAAGTAAGGTTCCAGCGAAAGGTAGCGGTTGAAATCTTCCCCGGTAAGGGAGCCTTCCCGGATCTTCTTTTTGCAGAGAATGTAGTCCCCGGCGAAGAAAGGCGCCTGGTAAGCCGCCGGGGCGCTGGTTTCCGGGTCGTAGAGGCTGCGGAGAAGCCGCAGGGGCCGGGCGGCTTTTATCCCCTCCCCGGCGCCGCCCCCTTCCCCGGGGCCCGGGGTTTTAAGCCGTTCTTCCAGGGTTCCGATATTCAGCAGAAAGGATCCGTCGTCGGCTTCGTTGAAGCCCGATTGGTACTCGTAGTCCAGAAAAGCGGCCAGAACCGCCTTCTCGATCTCCCCGGCCGACTCGTACACCGAGGAGGCAAAGAAACCCAGGCCGGGGAAGTAGGGGCCCTTCTCAAAGAAGAGATCGGCCATTTCCGCCGCCTCGGCGGCCCGTCCCGCCCGGGCCAGAAGGTACATATAGGCCCGGATATCTTCCGGCCCCGCCTCTTCCCGGCGGGTTTCAAAAAGCCCGGCCAGGAATTCCAGGGCCTTTTCATCCTCTTCCCGGGCGATAAGGATGTGCCCCTTAAGAAAGAGCGGCCCCGGTTCCCCCTCCCGGTTCAGGGCGATGGCCTTTTCCGCGTATTCCAGGGCCTTCGCGTATTCCCCCTGGATCAGCTCCATCCGGGCCAGGGATTCAAGCTCCTGCCCGCTGTAGCCTGCCCCCTTCCCGCACGAAATAAGCAAGGCCGCCCCGAGACAAAGGGCCGGCGCCGCCAATCTTCCCGCCATATAAGACTCCTTTCCCGTCCGGCGGGAATATCAACCGCCGGCGGTTTTCGAGACTATATAGGGCGCTGACTTAGGGATTTGGTTTAATGAAAACGAAAAAAAATGATTTTTTTACTTTTGAGGCTTTCCCAAAACTTCAGCTTTTGGGAAAGCTTCTTGCCCCGGCTTTCTCCCGCCCTGTCCGGGGCCGCGCGGAACCGCCGGTCTCCGTAAGGCCGGCGGCCGCGGTATTACGCCCCTATGGAACGCAGAACCTTCAGGGCCTCCGCCGCGTCGCGCTCCATGTCGCTGGTTCTCCCCTCTATGCTCATGGTTCCGGCGTAGCCGATCTTCGCGAGGGCCGCGAAGAAGCTTTCTACTTCTTTGTTAATAAACAGGGGGTATCCCCGCCCCTCGAGCAGGGCGATATGGGTGTGGTTCAGATCCTTTACAGCGGTTATGTTGTCTATCGGCTCATCTTCCCTAAGCATGTGGTAGAGATCGGCCAGAAGCCCGACCGCGTCCGAACCCGCGTCGGCCTGGAGCATGGCCCCTTCCTTCAGAGAGTTGATGCAGTTGGACTCTTCCCGGTTAAGCGGTTCTATGGCGATAGTGATGCCGTAGGAAGACGCTATTTCGCCGATCCGCTTTGTGGCGCGGACAAGTTCGGCGTAGCCCTT
>JAIRRU010000063.1 GCA_031255815.1 Treponema sp.
ATCCCCGAAGTAATTATATTGGAGATCGCCACCATGCCGAGCATAAAGAAGAGCACCAGGGCCCCGATAAGCATGGATACTTTTAACGACAGCTTCATGACCTACCTCTTTTTTTTCAAGGAAGTCTGTCCATAATGTGTCTACATTATGGACAGACTCTTTTTAGAGAAAACTTTCCTTCAAGCCAGCTGTTGATAAGGTAACGGGAAACCGAGCCGTTTCCCGGAAGCTTGGGGAGCTCATCCGGGGAGAACCACCGGGCGTCCTCAATTTCCACCCCGTCCGGGCGGGGTTCCCCCGAGACATGGCGGGCGGCGAAACCCAGCATCAGGGAGTTGGGGAAGGGCCAGGGCTGGGAGGCGATGTAACGGATATCCGCAACCTCAAGGCTCACCTCTTCACGGATTTCCCGGGCCACCGTGGCCTCAAGGCTTTCCCCCGCCTCGTTAAACCCGGCAATAAGGCTGTAGACCCCTTCGGCGAATTTCTTGTTATGGGCCAGCAGCGCCCGGCCGTCGTCGCGGATGATGATCGTGATAACCGCCGGGCAGATCCGGGGGTATTCCCGGCGGCCGCAGGCGGGGCAGAGGCGGGCCAGCTCGTCCGGGGCGTCGGTGTTTTTTGCCCCGCAGGAACCGCAGAAAACCGTGTCCCGCCGCCACTGGGCGATATGGTAAGCCCGCAGCATACGGCCGACAGGCCCCTTCCCGTCCACGGTTTTTCCGGCGCTCAGCAGGGAAAGGCCCTGCCTTACCGGAACGGCCCGCCAGAGCGGGGGCAGGGGGGCCTTCTCCTCCAGGGAGGCGCCGTATATGGTTCCCGGCCCGTCCACCGCGGGAATCGCGAAGATGTCTATATCCTTAAAAGTTTCCCCCAGGGTTTCCCGGGGGAGGCCCTGGGCAAGCGCGGCATCGGGAATATCCTCCCTGAGCGCCAGCGAAGTCCCCTGAAACAGAAAGATCGTTTCACCGCGGCTGTCGGTACACAAAACAGACCTCCGTCCTCTGAAAAATCATAAAATCCTGCCGGCTTTTCTTGTTTTCTGTTGCATCCTTTTTTGCCAAGTTCTATATTTTAATTAAGAATAGGATATTATTTTATATAATGCCATTTTTGTAGGATATACTCCATAGGTTAAAAAGAAGGCCCATTATGAGCGTCGGAACTTACCTTGAAACCTTGCCCCTGAGTGAAATTGCCAAATACAGCGGAGGGCCTCCGAAGAACGCCCTTCCCTTTGCCGGATACCCCCGGCAGCACCCTTCGGAAAAGGACAAACTTATCCTGGTCTACGATCCCCTGGGAGTGAATCCGTCGGTGCTGGAATTCAAAATCGAGGATGTCCTCTACGTGGAAGAGCTTCACTCGGCGGTAAACCCGAACGGCGAGGGGGTTCCCCTGGTAAAGCTCTGGGTTCGCAAGGGGGCCCACGGGGTAATCATAGAGCCCTTCGAGGTTGACGAGCCTATCCAGTTTGCCAATAAAAAAGAGGATCTGCGGGAAAGATTCCAAAAGATCCGTTTTCAAGCCCCTCCTTCGGGATCCGCAGGCGCCTCCGCAAGCGGGACGGCGTCCAAACTCCGGTAACAAACATGAAGACTTCCTTCAATACGGATTCGGAGTATCCCTCCGATCCTGCCGCCGATCCTGCCCCGCCGGACGCGAAACGGAAGGCCGGGCCGGATACGGGCATGCTGAACAAACCGGTTCCGGAAGGCCGTTTTTTTTCGAGGCTGAACGTGCTCCGCTGCGATCTCTGCCCCCGCCACTGCCTGATCCCTTCCAAAAGCCGGGGGGCCTGCGGCGTGCGGGGAAACATAGGCGGGAAAAGCCACATTCCCTGGTACGGCTATGTGACCGCCCTCGGCCGCGACCCTATTGAAAAAAAGCCCCTCTACCATTTCCGCCCCGGCTCGTCGATCTTTTCCGTCGGCTTTGCGGGCTGCAATCTCCGCTGCCCCTTCTGCCAGAACTGGCGCATCTCCCAGCTTTTGGCCGGGGATAAACCGCCGGGCCGCTATTTTGAAGCCGGGGATATCGTGGCCCTGGCCCTGACCGACGGGAAGGGGCCGCCCGAGTCCGGGGAGTTTGACACTTTCCAGATCGCCTACACCTATTCGGAACCTCTGGTTCACCCCGAATATCTCATTGACTGTATGCGGCTGGCTCACCAGAGGGGAGCGGTCAACATCCTTGTTACCAACGGCTGCGCCACCCAGGAGGCGGCGGCTGAAATTATCCCCTTTGTAGACGCGGTGAATGTCGATCTGAAAAGCTTTTCCCGGCGAAGTTACCGGGAAACCCTGGGCGGCGATCTGGACACGGTGCTGGATTTTATCGCCGTCGCCTACGAAAGCGGCGTCCATGTGGAAGTAAGCACCCTGGTGGTTCCCGGTTTTAACGACCGGGAAGCCGAGTTGAAAAGCGCCGCCTACTTTATCGCCGATATCGAAGCAAGCCGGCGCGGAAGGGTTATACCCTGGCACCTGAACGCCTATCACCCGGACTGGAACTGGGACGCCCCTCCCACCGAGCCGGCGGCTTTACTGCGGGCCGCGGAACGGGCGCGGGAGATTCTGCCCTACGTGTACGCGGGGAATATCGCCGGGGAAGAGGCGAAGACCCTCTGCCCCCATTGCGGCAGAACCCTTGTCAGCCGCCGGGCCTACCGCATAGACACCGGGGGGCTCGTGCTGAAAGAGGCGGAAGAGGACGGGGAAAAGTATTACTGTTGCGCTTCCTGCGGGAAAGACGTGCCCCTTATCGTGTATTAGGGTTCCGGGGCTACACTTTGATGGATTTCCACTTTCCCGAATAGTAGCGAAGCAGGACAAAAAGCGAACGCATGGCCTGATCGGCCACAAAGGCCACCCAGGCGCCGATGACCCCGGTTTCAAGCGTGTAGATGAACAGGTAGGCTATAAGGGGCCGGACGATAAGGATGGTGATAAAGATGATTGCCGCCACGGATTTGGTGTCCCCCGCGCCCCGCAGGGAGCCCGCCAGAATAAACTGGGACGACTGGAGGGGCTGGATCAGGGCCACCAGCATCATCAGCCTTGAACCTATCCTGATAATTTCCCCCGAATCGGGCCCGGAGGTGTAAAGGGCCACTATCCTTCCCCC
>JAIRRU010000095.1 GCA_031255815.1 Treponema sp.
TGGCTCTACGAAAGCGGCAGCGTTTCCGCCCGTACCGTTGTCCGGGCGGGCCCCAAGGTCGGCCGGAACGATCCCTGCCCCTGCGGGAGCGGGAAGAAGTACAAACACTGCCACGGGCGTTAGCAGGCTGGTTAGGCTGAAAGTGCAGCCGCGAACCGCACGAACACCACGGAATTTCCGCAGCAAACGGGTTTCGGAACAAGCCCGCTTAATTTTAAGAAACGATGGAGACGTGCATGATCAAGATTGCGACAATTGCCGGTTCAGACGCGTCGGGAGGGGCCGGACTTGAGGCGGATTTAAAGACCTTTGAAGAATACGGCCTCTACGGCATGGCGGCGGTAACGCTTATCGCGACAATGGATCCGGAAAAAAATTGGGCGCATAATGTGTTCCCGCTGGACGAGAAGGCCCTTAAAGCGCAGTTGGAGACTATCTTTAAGGGCGTAGGAGCCGCCGCGGCAAAATCCGGCATGCTGGGAACGTTTTACGCGGTGGAATTGACCCGTAACTATATCAGTTCCAATAACATAAAAAATTATGTGCTTGATCCGGTAATGGTATGCAAAGGGAACGATGAGGCGCTTAACCCCGAACTGAATACCGCGATTGCGGAAAAATTGCTCCCCCTTGCCATTGTGGCGACGCCAAACTTGTTTGAGGCGGGGCAGCTTTCCGGAATAAAAAAAATTTCGGCAATCGGGCAGATGAAAGAAGCCGCGCGCGTCATTTTTGACAAAGGGGCCGCGAATGTTTTTATAAAAGGCGGTTCAAAACTGTCCGGCGCCGCAGGGGCTGTTGACCTTTTGTATGACGGAAAAACATTTGAATTACTGGAATCCCCGCTGATAAAAACAAAGTGGACCCACGGGGCGGGCTGTACCACGTCGGCGGCAATAGCGTCCGGCCTGGCGCGGGGGCTTTCGGTTTACGACGCGGTTAGCCTGGCAAAAAAATTTATCACCCAAAGCCTTTCCGGAAGCTTCGCCCTGAATCAATGGGTGGGCCCGGGAAATCCGGGCGCTTGGAGGAAGGGAACCCCGGAGGCTTTCCCAAAACTTTAGCTTTGGGAAAGTTCCCCCAAATTTGAGGCTGTTCCAAAACCAAGCGGGTTTTGGAACAGCATGCCTGGATTTATTCTACCCAGCCCTGAAGCCGTTCGTGGGCGGTCTTGAGCTCATTGATGATCCCGATATGCTGGGGGCACTTCTTCTCGCAGGCCCCGCAGGCCGCGCAATGGGAGGCATCCGAGTTGCCCCTGGTCTGGAACATGTAGCTCCGCCTGGCAGGCTCGAAGGTTCCGAACATGAGGCCCTCGTTGTACCGGGTAAACACGCCGGGAATATTGACCCCCTTGGGGCAGGGCAGACAGTACTCGCAGCCTGTGCAGGGGACGGACTTGAGGGACAGGTACTTTTCCCTCGCCCGGACGATCAGCTCCTTTTCCTCGCCGTTGAGGCAGCCCGGAACCGCGTCGGCCTGGGAGAATATCCTGATATTGTCCTTAAGCTGTTCCATGGTGCTTACGCCGGAGAGAATGGTGCTTACCTGGGGGTAGTTCAGCACATGGCGGAAGGCCCACTCCACCCCGCTTCGTTTTACCGGATACCCGTCGTAAAGCTCCTGGACGGGAGCCGGGGGAGCGGCCAGGTTGCCCCCCCGCAGGGGTTCCATGATCACCAGGGCGCAGCCTTTCTTACCCGCGTCCAGGATAGCCTGCTCCGTGGCCTCCCGTTCCACGTCAAGAAGGTTCTGCTGGATCTGGCACATGCCCCAGTCGTAGAAGCCCAGAACCTCTTTGAAGAGGGCGTAGTCGCCGTGGTAGGAATAGGCGATGGCCTTGATGAGCCCCTCGGCGCGGAACTTTTCATACTCCTCGATAATCTTGTTTTGCTTGACGCCCTCCCAGCTTCTCTTCCCTATGTTGTGGATCAGGTACACATCGATGTAGCTGGTACGCAGTTTTTTCAGGGTTTTTTCAAGATTCCGCCGGGCGTTTTCAAGAATCGTCTTCCCGCCGCCGGTACTCAGATCCGACATAGTTCCAAAAGGCTGTTTAGTGGCGATCTTCACCTTTTCCCGCCGGCCCCCTTCCTCCAGGGCCTCGCCCAGCACCTCTTCGCTGGTTTTTGAGTGGTAACCGTAGGCGGTATCGAAGTAGTTTACCCCGTTGTCGGCGGCGTAACGGATCATCTCGTAGGCCTTTTCCCGATCCACATCCGCTTTATCCCCCTTAACCAGCCGGGGGAGCCGCATACAGCCCATCCCGAAGGCCGATACCTTAAATCCGAGCTTTCCATAATCGCGGTATTGCATGCCTTTCTCCTTGATGAATTGAATTATGGCTGTATGCTAAATGTTAATGTTAACGTTAAGTCAAGGGGAATTCGGCCGTGCCCGGCATTTTTTACCTTTGCCGCGAAGCCCCGGACGGGCTCTGCCGTGCCTCGGTTTGCGGGGGTTTTACCCGGTATTATACGCATGTTTCACACGAAGCTCGCAAACGGTTGCTTCCATGACCCGTATTCTTGCTGTTTCCCGTTTTTTCTGATATTAATAAGCCGCGTTACGCAGGGTTTTGAACAAAGGAATTTTATCGCGGACGGCGCGGAGAAGGACAGTCAAGCATGAAAGCACTGGTCATCGGATCGGGGGGGCGGGAACACGCTATCGCCTGGAAGCTTGCCCAATCGGAAGAAATAGAGAAAGTGTACGTGGCGCCCGGCAACGGCGGGACGGCCCGGGAGGATAAATGCGAGAACCTTGCCTTCGGGAAGGGCCCGGGCGAACTTGCGGGGGACGGCCCGGCCTCCCCTGAGGGGCAGGCGGCGCTGGCGGCCTTTGCGGGGGAAAAGGGTCTGGGCCTTAGCGTGGTGGGGCCGGAAGATCCCCTGGAAGCCGGCATCGCGGAGCTTTTCCGCGCCCGGGGGCTTGCCGTAGTGGGGCCCGGCCGGAAGGCCGCCCGGCTTGAGGCGAGCAAGGCCTTTTCCAAGGAATTCATGAAAAAATACGGCGTCCGCACGGCGGCGGGCCGGGAATTTACCGGGGCGGAAGAGGCCCTGGAGGAGGCGCGGCGCCATTTCGCGGATCCGGAGACCGGTTCCGTACCGCTGGTGATCAAGGCCGACGGTCTTGCCGCCGGAAAGGGCGTGGTTCTTGCCGGAGAGCTCTCCGCTGCCGAAGAAACCATCAATGCCTTTATGCGGGATAAAAGCCTTGGCGAGGCCGGCGCTTCCGTGGTAATCGAGGATTTTCTCCAGGGGAAGGAACTATCGGTGCTGGCCGCGGTGAGCGTGGTTCCCGGAAAACAGGGGGTGATCAGGCCCTTTATCG
>JAIRRU010000116.1 GCA_031255815.1 Treponema sp.
CTCAAGGCCGCCCTGGAGGAACTGAAAAACGAGGCGGTGGTCCGTTCCGGCAGAAACCGGGATCTCCTTTCCCGGCGCATGGAGGACATCCGCTCGGAAATCAAGACCCTACGGGGCAACCCCTACCTAAAATCCGCCCGATCCGCCTTTGCCCCGCCTCCCACGCTGGTGGATATTTCGGGCTAGGGATTGCCGCAAAAGTCCACCGGAAGGGTTTAATCCAGTTCGTTCAAGCGGCTGGATAAAATTTCCCCAATATCCGCCAGAATTTTCTCTTTAACCCGCTGTTTTGTTTCCAGGTGAACCAACTTCAAGGAAAATAGCGCGGTAGTATCCACATCCAGGGCCTCCGCAATCCTTTCCAGCATCCTGGTTGAAGGGAATTTCTTGCCCGTTTCGATCAGGGCGATGTAGTTGCTGGCTGTATTCACCTTGTCCGCCAGCCTGGATTGGGACAGCCCAAGCTCATTTCGGTAGATTTTCATGTTCAAAGCCAGCAATTTTCTCAGATCCGTCATCAATAACACCCTATTAGTTAGGTAAAATTAAATTTCACCAACATAACAGGTATTGACAACAATCTATCAGGTAATTAATATGGGATAATAGAGCTTATTAATGTTCTATTGGTTATGTTCTGCAAATTATTGCTCAATGTTTTAAAGGAGGGGACCCCTTTGTTCAAAAGCCGGTACTTTATCGCCGCGATCCTGTACGCGCTGTTTATAGGAGATGCAAGCGCCCAGGACAAAGCTCCCAGTTGGCTCCTGGATACGGAGCCTGAGTATCCAACCTCCCGTTATGTGGCTGCGCTAGGGGAAGGAAAGACCAGGACGGAAGCGGAAGCCGCCGCTGTTACCGCCGTTTCCCTGTTTTTTGGTACCAAGACGGAGATCCGCAAAGAGGCGATCAGGGAATTCAACGAGACTACCACCAACACGGCCACGGGCTTTTCCAAAAAAACCTATATCGGCGAAAGCGCCCTTATCAAATCGGAGGAGGAATTCCTGGGTATCCGTTTTGCCCCACCCTGGTTCGATTCTCAGCGCCAAAGCTGGACCGTCCTCGCCTATATCAACCGCCGGGAAGCCGGAGAGATCTACGAATCTCGGATAAACGCCAATATGTCCGCCATCAATGCCCTGGTGGAGGATACGGAACGGGAAAAGGAAGCCATTTACGCCTGCGCCCTTTTATACGGGGGGCTTCCTATTGCCGGCATCACGGAAGAGTACATACAAAACGCCGTTCTGGTCGATTCGGGCTCGGCGCGAAAATACGATGCCGCCCTGACCCAGATTCAGAGACTGCGGTCCAGTTACCGCGCCCTGCGCGGCGGCCTTACCTTTTCAGTTGCCGTGAATGGCCCTGATACCACAGGACGGCTAACCCGTACATTGCGGCGGCTTCTTGAGGACAATGGATATGTTATCAGTTCTCAAAATCCCCGGTACACCGTGACCGCCCGGTTTAGCGCGATAGAAGAACCCGGTCAGACACGAACCTTTATTACTCCGGGAATTACGGTACGGATAGAAGGGTCCGGATCGACCATTTTTTCCTATGCCAAAAATTATGATCGTGTCGCGTCCCGGGATCTAACAAGGGCCTACGGCCTTGCCATCAACACAGTGGAAAAAGATCTGGAGCAGAATTTTATCACGCAGCTTACTGCCATGCTGGGCAGATAAGATAGAACTAAGAATTGGAGGTTTGACATGAAGGAACGAATTTACGTATTGGCGCTGACCGCCCTGGCGGTTTTACTGATCGCCTGCGCCAGTTCACCACAGACATCCCGCACCGAAGCGCGGCAGCCGGGGGCTGTCGTTCCGTCAGGGATACAACGGGACACTGACATGGTGACAGTAGATTGGAGGGGAGCCAACCTGGGCGGTGGAATACCGGAGTGGGTACAGTGGGTTAGCAATGGGGATCCGGATAATTTGTTAACCACGCTTCCCCGGGTTAAGGGCAAAAAAACCATCGTGGTTTCGAGTTCCGGCGCGGATCTTGATGCACTGCAGACATGGGTGAACCTCCAGGCTCAGGGAGAAACCGCCAGCACGATAAAAAACAAGGTCACAAACGAGGGAGGCCTCGCCCTGGAAGGTGGTAAAAATACGGAGGGAAACAGAAACGCTGTAGCCCAATTCATTAATGCCTTTGCGGAAACCGAAATATCGGGCCTGGGACGTGAATTGGACTTTTGGGTGAAGGAACGGTCCAGATCGACCAACAAAGAGACTTATACCTACTACCTGGTCTTTGGGATAACGGAGGAAAATTTTAATTACCTCATTGAACGGGCTTTGGGGAAAGTTCAGGCCCAGAACCAGGAAGAAGAGGAAATGCTGGACGAGATCAAAGACCGGATGAAGCAGTTACGTTTTGGAGTAGTAGGAGATATAGGAGGAGCCTCATGAAAAGGAATTTGTTTGCTTTTATCGTGTTTATCAGTCTTTCCGGCTTTATGTACGCCCAGACCTCGCTGGATCAGGCTCTTGTGGATGCCGCGCAGCAGCTAAGCGAGAGACTTGAAAAGGGAAGTACCGTGGCGGTTATGCAGATTCGTTCCCCCGCCGGCCAGTTATCCGATTATGTGATTGATGAACTAAACAATCACATTGTAAATACCGGCGCGCTTATCGCTGTGGATCGCCATCAGTTGGACCTAATCCGGGGGGAAATAGATTTTAACGACACCGACGAGGTCAGTCAGCAATCGCAGCAGCAGGTGGGGCGTATGCTGGGGGCCAGGTCGATCATCACAGGATCCTTAAACGACGTTGCGGGTTCTTACCGCCTGGTGCTCCGGGCCTTATCGGTAGAAAACGCCGCTATCCAGGCAAGCGTTTCATTGAACGTTGATAAAAATGATCGGATTGTTCAGAATTTTATTCGGGAAGCGTCCGGCATTGTACAGGACTACACCACCAATGAAAGGGCCAAAATAGCGGGATTGAATATCCTCTTTGGAACCGGGTCTTTTATGGAAAGGGATATATTTGGCGGCGGAATAACTGCCGGCGTGGAAGGGACGGGTTTAGCCTTGATGCTGATCGGGATTATTGACAAAACCTTGAGCGAGGATGAAATGGGCGAGGAGGCTGAAATAAGGGACAATATCCTCACATTCGGCGGCGCGGGGATTATGGCGGGAGGCATTGTTTTCGGAATTATCCGGGGCTTTACCTACCATAGGCCGGGATCCTCCGTTTCCTTCGTGAATCCAAACAACTGGAACCTTGCCATTCTCCCTGATAGAAACGGCAACGCCACAGTTCAAATGTCCTATACCCTGCGCTTTTAACGGCACATACCGGGGGAAACCCTCCCCCGGATTCCTAAAATCATTTTCATGAATTTTAAGAAACCGAAACGGATGCCGGCGGCTAAGACGGCGAGATAAGGCCGCTTACCTGCTGTCCGGCTATCCGGGGATCCGCCCGGCCGCCGGTGGCGGCCAGCACCTTGCCCACCAGGTAGGCGCTGAGCGCGCCCAGCCG
>JAIRRU010000154.1 GCA_031255815.1 Treponema sp.
TCGGTCTTGAGGGCCTGGAGGGTTTCCATTACCTCCGCGGTAAGGGGAACGGATACCCCCAGGCTGTGGGCCGTATCCAGGGCGTTCTGCAGATCCTTGATGTGGAGTTCGATCCGGAAACCGGGCTTAAAGTTGCCGTCCAGGATCATGGGGACTTTGGCGTTCATCACCGTGGAGCCCGCGAGCCCGCCTTTTATCGCGTCAAATACCGCCTGGGGTTTAACTCCGGCCTTGGCGGCAAGCACAAAGGCTTCGGAGACCGCGGCAATGTTCAGGGCCACCACGATCTGGTTGGCCAGCTTGGTAACGTTACCCGCGCCCACGTCCCCCACCAGCACCACCGAAGAGCCCATCTTTTCCAGGATAGGCTTTACCGAATCAAAGACCTGCTGATCCCCGCCGGCCATGATAGCCAGGCTGCCGTCAATGGCCTTGGGTTCGCCGCCGGAAACCGGGGCGTCCAGAAAGTTCACCCGCTTGGCCTTCAGGGCCGCGGCGACTTCCTGGGAAGCGGCAGGGGCGATGGAACTCATGTCCACCACGGTAGTCCCGGCCTTGATCCCCTCGGCCACGCCGCCGGGCCCGAGGATCGCCTCTTTCACCTGGGGGGAATTGGGCAGCATGGTAATGATCACCTCGCTGCGGGAAGCCACATCCTTGTTGGAGGAAGCCCCCTCCGCGCCAAGGGCGACCAGGTCATCGAACTTGGCAAATTTATCGTAAACCACCAGCTTGTAACCGGCGTTGATCAGGTTTTTTGCCATAGGCCGGCCCATAATTCCAAGTCCGATAAATCCGACAATCATACGCGTCTCCTTGATTATTTTTTCAGAGCCTGTTTTACAGCCCTATACACGTCACCGGCCCCAAGACCGTATTTCTCCAAAAGTTCGTCGTAATTTCTGGCTGATACCCCGAATATATCATCTATGGCGATTTGATGAAAGGGAAGAGCGGCTTCGCCGGAAGCGCCGAATTCTTCCATCAGGATCGAGCCGATGGCCTGCCCCAGCCCCCCGGTCTTGACCGCCTCCTCGGCACTGATTACCGCCTTCCTTCCCCGGGCGAATTCCATCACCTCCTCCCGCAGCAGGGGCTTTAAGGTGCTTACGTTGACCACTTTAACGGTTATCCCCTCTTTCTTGAGCAGTTCCCCGGCTTCCACGGACTTGCCCACCATCACGCCGGTGGCGAAGATGCAGACCTCCGCCGCGGGGCCTTCGGAACTGTCCCAGACCGGGTACATCTTGCCTATCCGGTACTCCCCCTCGGGGGAGGTAAAGACCGGAAGATCGTTCCGGTTGATCCGGATATAGACCGGCCCCTTGTAGCGGATCATGGCGCTTAGCATCTTTGTTACTTCCACGGCGTCGCAGGGGTTAAGCACCGTCATGTTCGGCATTGCCCGGATAATGTTGGCGTCTTCCACGGACTGGTGGGTCTTGCCGTCCCCGTAGTCCGAAAGGCCGCAGCTTGAGCCGCAGAGCTTTACGTTGGCGCCGGGTATGGCTATGGAACAGCGGATCTGGTCGTAGGCCCTGCCCGCGGCAAAGACCGCGAAAGTTCCGGTAAAGGGGATCTTCCCGGCCAGGGCAAAACCCGCCGCGGTAGCGCTCATGTTCTGTTCGGCAATCCCCATCTCGAAGTAGCGCTCCGGAAAGGCTTCCTTAAAGAATACGGACATGGTGGACTTTCCCAGATCCGCTTCCAGTACCACGATGTCTTTCGACTGCCTTCCGGCCTCTACCAGGGCTTCCCCGTAGGCTTTGCGCAGGTTGAGTTTTTCCATCATTCCGCCTCCTTTGCCGCGTCCGGCCCGCCGAGCGCCGCCCTGGCCTGGCCAAGCTCCGCCAGGGCCCGGGCGTACAGTTCCTCGCTTAGAATTCCGTTGTGAAACGCGGCGTTCCCCTCCGCGAAGGAGAAACCCTTGCCCTTTACCGTATCCAGCATGATCAGGCTGGGTTTGTCCCGCGTTTTGTCAGCCGTTTCAAGGGCCGCGATAATCTTTGCCGGATCGTGCCCGGCGCAGGGGATGACTTTCCAGCCGAAAGCCTCCCATTTTCTGTCCAGATGCGGATTGTCCAGCACCTCCCCGGTGGGCCCGGTAGCCTGCACCTTGTTCCAGTCCAGGAACGCGGTAAGGTTCCCGGCCTTGAAATTCGCCGCCGCCATGGCGGCTTCCCAAATTTGGCCTTCCGCCTGCTCCCCGTCCCCCATTACCACGTAGACCCTGGCGGGGCTCCGGTTAAGCCTCAGGGCCAGGGCCATGCCCAGACCCACGGAAAGCCCCTGCCCCAGGGAGCCGGTAACCGCCTCGATGCCGGGAATGGTCAGATCCGGGTGGCCCTGCAAAAGCCCGCCCAGCATTTTAAGCTTCTTTAACTCTTCCCGGGGGAAGAAACCTTTCTCGCAAAGCGCGGCGTACTGGGCGAGGACGGCGTGCCCCTTGGAAAGCACCAGCCGGTCCCGATCCGGATCGGAAAGCTTCTCCTTATCCAGGTTCATACGGTAAAAATACAGCACCGCCATC
>JAIRRU010000204.1 GCA_031255815.1 Treponema sp.
GCAAGATCAGCGGCGAGGGCTACAAGGAAGTGGCAAAAGCCCTGGCGGATCGTTTCGGTTTTAAGAAGGTGGCCATTACCCTCCGGGAATCGATCAGCGCCAGCGACAATAACTGGGCCGCCATGTACTACGACGGGGGGCAGTATTACTTTTCCAAAAAGTACCCGGTTCATATCGTGGACCGGGTGGGCGGCGGCGACAGCTTCGGCGCGGGCCTTATCTACGGCAACCTGAAGGGCTTGGGCTCCCGGGAAACCCTGGAATTCGCCGTGGCCGCAAGCTGCCTCAAACACTCCATCGAGGGGGATTTCAACCTGGTCAGCGTGGAGGAAGTGCAAAAACTCGCCGGGGGGGACGCTTCCGGCAGGGTGCAGCGCTAGGCGCAAAAGCCGCCGGAGGGGTTATGGAATACAGGCTTATCGGGAAAACGGGGATCAAGGCGAGCGTCATCGGGCTGGGGATCGAAGGCATTGCCCGTGTGAGCGGGCAAGAGGCGGAGCGGGTTATCGGTTTCGCCATAGACCGGGGAATCAATATCATTGACTGCTGTATGCCCGCCCTGGAGGTGCAGGAACATATAAACCGGGCCCTGCGGGGCAGGCGGGAGAAAATGCTCATCCAGGGGCATATCGGTTCCAGCGCCACCGACGGCCAGTACGACGTGAGCAGGGATATTGCCGTCTGCAGGAAGAATTTCGAGAACCTGCTTTCCGGCCTCGGTACGGATTATATTGATTTCGGCATGTTCTTCTTTGTGGATACCCCGCGGGACTTCTCCCTTATTTTTGAGGGCGAACTGCTGCGCTACGCGGAGGACATGAAAAAGCGGGGGCTCATCCGCGCTATCGGGGCGAGCTGCCATAACAGCGAGATCGCGGGCCGCATCGCCGCCACGGGCCTGGCGGATCTTATCATGTTCAGCGTGAACCCCGTATTCGACATGACCCCGGTAAACGCCGATATATACGCCCTGCTGGACGGCAAAAAGCTGAAAGCCAATTATTCCCTCGCCATAGATCCGGGGCGCGCCGCGTTTTACGCGTTCTGCGAACAGGCGGGGGTTTCCATCACGGTGATGAAGACCCTCATGGCGGGGAAACTGCTGGACGCGAAGCTAAGCCCCTTCGGAAAAGCCATGAGCGCCGGGCAGTGCATCCACTACGCCCTAACCCGGCCCGCCGTGGCGAGCGTTCTTTTGGGATGCAAGAGCGAGGCGGAAATACAGGAGGCCCTTTCGTATTTTGACAAAACCGCGGCGGAGCTGGACTACAGCGCGGTGCTGGAAGGCTACGGGGAAAACTACCGGGGCAACTGCCTTTACTGCAACCACTGCCAGCCTTGCCCCTCCCGTATCGATATTGCCGCGCTTACCCGTTACACGGATATAGCTTCCCTCAACGAAAAGGATATCCCGCCTACGGTAACACAGCATTACATGGCCCTGGAAAAACACGGTTCCGACTGTACCGCCTGCGGCGACTGCGAGGAAAAGTGCCCCTTTGCCGTGGCCGTAACCGCGAACATGGAAAAGGCGCGGCGCTTGTTCGGCGTTTAGCCTTACCCGCGCCGGAGCGCGGCCGCTCCGGGAAAAAGCGCCTCAGCCTTCAGGGCGGACTGCCGCCTGATCTGAAAACGCGGCGGCCCGGATAAGCATTACATCCCCCAGGCCCAGGCGCTTTACCGCCCGGTCGGCAAAGCGTTTTACCGGGGCGGGGGCGGTTCCCGCGGCCAGGCCCCCCCAGGTAACAAGCCGTTCCAGGGTAAAGCCTTTTTCCGTCAGGAGCCGCGACAGGGTCTTTATCGAGAAAAGGTAGAGGTGATCGAAGATGGCCGAGCGCCAGCGGCTCCCGAAAAGCCGGGCCTGGAAGCCTGAAACGTTCGGGGTGGTCACCAGGAAGCGGCCCCCCGGCGCGAGGATCCGGCGGACCTCGGCGACAAAGCCCGCCGGATCGATGAGGTGCTCTATCAGGTGGGAGGCCAGCGCCGCGTCGAAGGATCCGGCGGGGAAACGGCAGTCTTCCAGGGGAAGGCTCCGCACGTCCAGACCCCGTTCCCGGCGGGCGTATTCCGCCGAGGGGGAGATCTCCACCCCTGTCGTTTCCCAGCCTTTCCCCCGGAGCTTTTCCAACAAGGCCCCGGTGGCACAGCCGATGTCAATAAGGCGGGGCCGCCGGGATCCGGAACCCAGCAGCCCCGCCTCAAAGTTTCCAAAGCCCGCGTCTTCCAGGGCCAATTCCTGGAGCCGCAGAAAATTCCCCTCGTTGGCGATTTCGTAGGAAAGGTAATCCCCCCCGTGGCTTTCCCGGTAGCGGCCGGCCACCCGCGCCGCCTCCGGCTGGGGGTTCATCTGGACAAGCCCGCAGCGGGCGCAGCGGACATACGAAAAACCCTCGCAGGAAAAGCGCGGCCGGAAGCTCCGGCCTCCGCAGAGGGCGCAGGGGATAAGGCGGCGCCTCTCCTCCGCCACCGGGGTCGACCAGGTTTTGACCGCTTCTTTCATTCCACGGTAAAACGGACAGCCGCGCTTTGCTCGTTCCCGGCGATATCCTGGACAATCACTTCCAGGGTGGCCTGCCCCCTGGTCAGCCATACATCACCGATATCAAAGGCCGGGTGGGGATCGTAAACCTTGCTTACCGGGGTAAGGCCCTTGCGGTCGACCATCAGCACCCCGTCCCGGGCGGAGTAGGTTTCAAAACTGAGGATGCCTGTCTCAATGCCGTTGATCAGGCAGAGGATGCGGTGGGGGGCGAGCCCCCTCTCGTTGGCGCCAAGCCGGGTGTCCGCGGCTTCCACGGCAATCCGGTAGCGGCCCTGGCTTATCCGCCCTTGAACGGCGCCTGATTGCGCGCCGCTCCGGGGGAGCCTTAAAAGCCCGATATGCCTGCCGTCTTCGGCTATCAGGGTTACCGATACGATCTGCGGGGGGCGGGTATCGGGAAGGGGGGCGATAATCATGGAAGGGTTCACCCAGCGCCGTTCCCGGCGGTCGAAGATGGCAAAGAAAAAACCCTTCAAGGCGGATCCCGCCTTCCCCGCCTTGGCGATGATGGCGTTCCGATCCACCTGCGTAACGGAAAGATCCGGCCGGGAACCGCCGGCCTGGCCTTCGGGATCTTCGTCAAAACGGCTGTAAATACTGATAAGCCCGTCCCCGTGATCCAGGGCAAGCCAGCTTCCCATGGGGGAAGGCAGCCGGGAAGCGTTGTCCCCGCCGGATCGGAAGAAAAACAGTTCCCCCACATCCGCCGCCCTTACCGGTTCTTCGGTTTCAAAGGAAACCCCCAGGGCCGGCCGGCCGGCCCGGTTGTAACCGAAATTGCTCACAATACCCTCGCCGGGGGAAGGCCAATCCATAGCCCCCGCCCTAAAGGGATCGGGGCGGAACAGAAACAGGCCCAGGAGAATTCCCATCCCCCAGGCTCCCGGCGTTCTTTTAGCCATTCCGCTTCACCTTTTTTCCAGTTTGAAGGAGGCCAGGGCGGAACCGCCCCCCAGGTAGAGCAGGGCGCCCCGTCTCTCCAGGAAGAAGCCGCTGCTTTTAAAGGGAGCCTCCATGATAACGCTTCCCGGCAGCTCAATGCCCACAAGCCGTTTCTCCTGCCCCCCCTGGGAACTGATCACAAAGAGAAACCCGTCGTTGCCCGCTCCGTCCAGGGCGGCCACCTCCCCTTTCAGGGAAAGTTTCCGGCTTATCCTCGTGTTCAGCTCGTAAATGCCCAGGCCGCTTTCGCGCTCAAAAACGATCCGGTTGTCCTGGTCGATAAAGGAGACGTGAACCGGCCGGCGGAAACCGTTCTCCAGGAATTCGTGGTAAGTTACCTTGTATTCCCCCGTCCCGAAACGCTCCAGCAGCAGGAAGCGCTGATCATCAATGCCGGAGATAATCCCTATCATGTTTCCGTCCCTGGAGAAGGAACAACCCAGGATAACCGAGATCCGGGAGCCCGCCGGCCTGTCAAGGAAAACCCGGCGCCCGGAAGCATCCAGCACCTCTACCGCCCCGTCCAGGGAACCGGTAAGTATCATGCCCGCCGCGGCATCGATACAGGTAAGGGGCGCGGCAAAGTCGTAGCTCCAGAGGATCTCCCCCTTCTCGTCAAGGGCGGAAAGGGTGTTCTGCTCGTCCCCCACCAGGAAGATCCGGTTATCCAGAAAGAGCGGGTCGCCCCGCGTGTTTTCGAGTTTAAGAACGCTTCCGCCCTCCGGGTTCCGTATCTCTATGGATTCGGGATCCGCCTCGTATTCGGCCCAGTAATCCCGGGAGAGGGAAAGTTTCCCCGCAACAGGCTGGTTAATGCTGAAACGGCCTTCCTGATCCACGTAACCGAAACGCTTCCCCAGGCGGAAGGGGATCAGCCCGCCCGCGGAAGCGGGGGATTCCGCCGCTTCCTGCCCGGCGTCCCCGGAAAAGCCTGCCGGATACCCCGATTCAAGGGAGCTGAGCCAGCGGGGAACCAGGACGGTTTCCTGGGGGATTGGCCGCGCGGCGGCAAAAATATATACGGTAAAAAACGCCAGGCAGATAAGGATCCTGTGTTTTCTCTTTGCCTTACTCACCATCCTTTCCATATGTTATTATAGGCGGGCGGGGGAGGATATGCAATGGCGGATAATAAAAGTAATGCGGGCGGGGAAAAGCTGGATCTCCTTTTTCAGACAGCCCGGGAAGCGGCGGAGGCAGCCTACGCCCCCTATTCCCGTTTTCGGGTGGGCGCCGCCCTGCTTGCGGAAGACGGCACGGTATACTCGGGCTGCAACGTGGAAAACCGTTCCTTCGGGCTGACGATCTGCGCCGAACGGAACGCCTTATGCCAGGGGGTGGCAAAGGGCAGGCGGGCTTTTATTGCCCTGGCCATAGTTACCCCCGATTCAAAGGAACCGGTGGGCCCCGGCGCCGCCTGCCGGCAGGTTCTACGCGCGTTCATGGGGAGCGGGGCGCCGGTTCGTTTCGGAAACGGCGGCCCGGCCCGGGTAGACACCACCATGGGGGATCTGCTCCCCTACGATTCCCTGCACGATTTGGCAAAAGAATCCGCTGGAAAATGTTGACATCTGATACTATTTGATACACAATAACCGAAATGATCGATGATGATATTCTAACGATTGAAGAAGTTGCCAAATACCTCAGGGTTTCGGAGCGGACGGTGTACGATTGGGCCCAGAAGGGGGAGATACCTGCCGGCAAGATAGGAACCGTTTGGCGTTTCAAAAAGTCGGAAATCGAAAAATGGGTAAACGACCGGCTCTCGGCGAGCCGGCTGGATTCCCGCAGCATGGCGGTGCAGATAGATACCATCATTTCCCCAGACCGGATCCTGTTTCTCAATTACGCTACCAAGCGGGACGTTCTCCTGGCCCTGGCTAATAACCTTGCCGCCGCTCCCCAGATAAAAAACCGGCAGGAACTGACGGGGGAGATCCTCAAGCGCGACGAGCTTATGAGTACCGCTATCGGCAGGGGGATCGCCATTCCCCATGTCAGGCTCTCCTCGGTAACGGATCTGGTGGCTTCCGTCGGGGTAAGCCGCACGGATATTATCGATTTCCAAACCCTGGATGACG
This sequence comes from Treponema sp., assembly GCA_031255815.1. The sequence continues at coordinate 5,569 of JAIRRU010000204.1, forward strand.
AGCCGGTCAGACTGGTCATCATGATCGCCGCGTCCTATAACCAGCACGCCTATTACCTGCAAACCCTTTCTTTTTTCAGTTCCCGCCTCAAGAACCGGGATCTGCGCGAAGCCATTCTGAAGGCGGAGGCCCCGCTGGAGATTTACAAGCTCCTGGCCGGAAAGTAGCCCCTGCCCGCGAAGCCGCTTGCCCGGCGGACGGATCTTGCGCCTGCCTGCGCGAACAGGTTTTTTACCGCGGGGCTGTTCCGAAACTTCGGTTTTCGGAATAAGCTCACTCGAACAAGCCTAGTGATCCTAACATTTGCCGTTGACTCCGGCAGAGATCCGATGATAGTATGACTTACCGGAGAAACCAAAATGAACAAAGTAGAAAGGGTAGAGGCGGTTTTACGCAACGAAAAACCGGACCGGATCCCCGCCGGTTTCTGGTTCCATTACCAGCGTGAATGGGATGCGGATCGGATGGCGGCGGAACATATCAAAACCTGGCGGGAAACCGGCGGGGATATCCTCAAGGTCATGCAGGATTATTCCTGCGAATTGGATACTCCGGTTAAGGTTCCCGCGGACTGGAAGCATGTCCGTTTTCCCGGCCTTTCCTCCCCGGTATCCCAAAAACTTTTGGATGTATTAAAACGGATCCTTGACGCGCTCGGGGGGGAGGTTCTGGTATTCCAGACCCTCTTCGGGCCTTTTAAACACGCGGTCATGAGTTACGGGGACGCCCTGCTCATGGCCCACGCCCGGGAAGCTCCCGGAGCCTTAAAGGCCGCGCTTGGCGGCATTGCCGAATCCCTTTCCGAATGGGCCGCCGCCTTTGTGGAAACGGGCGCCGCCGGGTTGTACTACTCCGCCCAGTTCAGCGAGCCGGGCCGTTTCTCCCAGGCCGAATGGGAAGAACTGGTTAAACCGGGGGATCTGGCGCTGCTGGGCGCCGCGGAGGGGAGGGGAGGCCGGAATATCCTCCACATTTGCGGGGAGCCCGAATATTCGTTTAAGACCAACCCTTCCTGGT
>JAIRRU010000222.1 GCA_031255815.1 Treponema sp.
GCTTGTGGCCCCGGAAGTCGAAGTCCCAGTTGGTCACCCCGTAAAGTTCCGAAAGCACCCCGGGGTAGCCGTACTGACGGGCCGCCGACTGGGCCTGTTTGGCGGTGGTGAATTCCCGCCGGTCGCAGAGCATGTCTATGCCGGGCAGATGGAAAGAGCGGTAGGAACGCATGGCCTCACCCAGGGCGTGGGTCTGGCTTTCCAGGGTGGGCTCCTCCATCATGTGCCCGGTAAGCATGATCCCGTGGGCGCCGCACCAGGCGCCGCACTGGTCGGCAAAGGCGGAGGCGAAGCGTTCGGCAACGTGGTCATGGTAGTGGTAACGGATCCGGGAGATCCTGCCCCCCGGAAGATCCCAGAGAAGCTCGGGTATGCCCGCCAGCAGATCCTCGCCTGCGTAGGCGGCCCGGTAGGTATCCGCGAGATCGTCGGTCCAGGGCAGGGTTAGATCCCGATCCTCCTGGGCGAAGTGGAGGGTTCCCTTCCGGGAAAACTGGGGCTCATCGGTAAAGATCGCCGGGATAAGCCCCCCAAAGTCCCCGCCGAACTCCCGGTAGTAGCGCTCGTGGGTAACCCGGATAAATTCCCGGATAGCCTGGGGTTTCAGGGTATCCGCGTAGGTTTGGTTGTTATACCAGGGATCGGGCAGGGCTGTTTCCAGATAGGCCCAGAGCCGGAAGGTTCCGGCGGGAAGCGGATCTTTCCCGGCCTCTTCCGGGCTGATCTGCCGGTAAGCGGCCAGGTTTCCCTTTCCGTCCAGTCCGATGCTGAAACAGGCCAGCAGGGTTCCGTTTTCCGCCCGTGCGGACGAGGCCCGCGACTTCTTTTCCACCGCGACTTCGACCGGGGTACCGTAGGGGTGGCGGGTCAGGAGGAGGTGGCGGATCCGGTATTCGCTGTTGCGGGTCACCAGACCCCCGGCGGCCCCCGAAGGCCAGCGATCCTCGTCGTAGAGCCAGGGAAGCATCCGTTCCTGGCGGGCCTTTTCCACGCAGGCCCGTACCAGGGCCATGTACTCATCGCCCAGGTATTCGGTAGCCATACCGCTCCTGACGTGCATGTGGAAGCCGCCGAAACCCAGCTTCCTGAGTTCTCCGATCTGCCAGACCAGGTCATCCCTGTCCAGTTTGCTGTTCCAGGCCCAGAAAGGGGTCGCCCGGTACTCGCTTGCGGGGTTCCGGAATTCCTCCGGCGCAAGTTCCTGTTCTCGTTTAGGGTATAACATGGCTCATTTTAAACCCGAATTTTTGTCAAGGCAAGCAGACTATTACTTTGCTTAGGCTAAAAACATGGATAGCGTGATAGCCGCTAACCGCACGAACACCACGAACCTTTACGCCGGCAGCCCTGACTTTTTTACCTGGCGCTCGTATCCGGACAACAATGAGATAGCGGGTTGCATGGAGAATTTAAAGAGATTTACCGCCAGGCCGAAGGCCAGGCGAAAAGGCGCGCGAAGGGCGGGAAAAGGCTAAGAAACCTGGCCCTTTGTGTTCCCTTGCGCGCCTTCGTGGTAAAATATTCTTCTTTACATCGAGGCTTTCCCAAAGCTTCAGCTTTTGGGAAAGCTGCCTTAAATTTATGGGAAAAAGCGGGCTTTAGACCGCTTTTTCAAGAGCGTTTTCCGAAACCAACCGGGTTTTGGGAAATGCTCCATCTTCAACTTTTTTATCTGCCTTTTGAATAGAGCCCGGATAGTAATGCCGTGTTTACACTAAAATGTCTGATAAACCCGCCGGCTTTACCGGGCCGCAAAAAAATTGAGCCGCGAAGGGCACGAACCGCACTAAAGCGGGTTAAGAACCCCTCGGACTCAAGGCAATTTGGATGAAAATCGAGGTTTCCGGCCTAAAAGTTCGTGCGGTTAGTGTGGTTCGTGGCTATCCTTTTATCCATACTTTTGCCTAAACAAGGCAGTAGTAGGTTGATTACACTAAAATGTCTGATAAGCCCGGCGGCCCTGTGAACCGGAGAGTTTAGCGGAAGGCCGCCCGGGAAAGCCGATCGTTTATCGCCTCGCCAAGGCCGCCCGCCGGGGCGCGCTGGGCCAGGATCCGGCGGGCCCCGGCCCGGTCGAGCTCGTGGAGGGCGGCGAAAAGGTTCGCCGCGGCTTCGGCGGCGCTGCCCGTTTCGGAGAGCACCCGGAGGCGGCTTCCGGGCGGGCTCTTCCGGCGGGAGGGCGCGGAAAGCCAGGCTTTCAGCCAGGCGTCGCGGGTAGAACCGTCGAAAAAGAGCCAGGCCAAGAGCGGGGCCTGGGGCAGGGCGAGGATCTCCTCCCGGCTGTGGAGGCTCAGGGGGGTGCGGGGCGCGTAGTGGCTTTTGAGGGTTCCCGGAGAAAGGAGCCCCGGCGCATCCCGGTTTTTCCCGCCGCCGGAATCCTCCCCCCCCTCCGCCGGGGCAAGGGGGCCGATGAGGAACTCAATCCGCTCCCGGGAGAGGCCGCCGGGGCGCAGGATCCGGGGCAGGGGGCTCATCATATCCAGCACGGTGGATTCTACCCCTAGCGCGGCGGGCCCCCCGTCCAGGATGATGTCCACCCGGTCCCCCAGCTGCTCGGCCACATGCTCCGCCCTGGTGGGGGAAAGGCAGCCGAAACGGTTGGCGCTGGGGGCGGCCACCGCGCCGGTGGAGAGCCGGATAAGTTCCCGGGCGGCGGGGTGGGCGGGGAAACGGACGGCCACGCTGGGAAG
>JAIRRU010000272.1 GCA_031255815.1 Treponema sp.
CGCCTTTCGCGGTTGACAATGCTACGGCAATCCTGTTGCCCGGAAGCAGGGCCGACGAATGGGAATTGGGAGTGTAGGCGTAAAAGAGGGCTTTCTTTGTCTTTTTCTCAAGAAGCAGCGTGCAGTATCCATCCGTAACCAGAATCCGGGTGCCGTTGCCGACAGACTTGCAATCGTTTACCGGGGCATTGCTCTCCCGTATATCCCCGGGCAGGTCTCCCGAGGTTTCCTTTTTATTCCATGTCCAGGCATAGCGGACATCTGTGCCGGAGGACTTCTCCGTGTCAATTTCAAAAACGCTGTCCTGGCCGCATACGTAAAACATCTTCCGTGAATGATCGGCGCTTATTTCGAAAAAGCGTTCTTTGAGTTCCCGGGGGCTAAAGGGCCGCCCCAGGCCGGGGCTGCTATCCTCATTCAGTTCAAAAAGGTAACGCCCCCGGTAGCCGGCCCGGGTAAAAAGCCCGATCAGTTCCCTCCAGTCGATACAGCCGTCGCCGGGGATCCAGTGGCGTTCGTCTATTCTATCGTAATCGGAAAAATGTACCGTGATAATATGGGCCGAGGTTTTTTCAAAGAATTTCCGGTGGCTCTCCTTGGACAGAAGGTGGTTTACGTCAAAACAGATAGCGGCGCTCTTGCCCTGATTGGTAAGGGCCAGCATTTCATCGGCGCAGTTACCCAGGCAGGTCCGCGGCAGATCTTCTACGGCAAGCCGAATGTTTCTCTCCCTTGCGTATCCCGACAGTTTTTCTATTGACGCTATAGCTTGCGCCAGCCGGGCGGGACGGTCCTCCGGTTTTACCGGCTCAAAACTGGCATGCAGGACGGCGATTCCTATGCCCTTTCCGGCCGCCCAGTCAAGAATGATCTTGTTATCCGAAACCGCCTTTTCCGCTATCCCCGCGCCCGGCCCCGAAACGTCAACAGCGGCGCCATAGGGCAAATGGAAGGACGAAATTCTGAGCCCCGCCCGGCTAATCATGCTGTATTCCGTTTCCGCGGTTTCCAGGTATGCCGGTATATTCACGGCAAGATGAGAACCGGGGCATAGTTCAACTTCCGTAAAACCCGCGGCGCAGGCCGTTTTCCATTTTTCAACAGAAGGTTCCTTGAAAAAACCAGAACTTAGACCGAGTAAATTTTCCATGATAACTCCTTGACCGGCCGGGCTGCAGCCAATGACAGGCAAAAAGAATTACGCAAACACCGTTTTTTCCAGGGGCAAGAAGGCTGTTCCAAAAGCTGAAATCTTGGAACAGCCTCCCGTGTTAGTCGTCTGAGCGGCTGTCGCTGTTCGCTTCCAGCACCCCCGCCCTTTCCAGAACAAGGTTCCCCAGAGCGCGGCGGGTCCAGGGCCAGGTCTTTTTCTCCGCGCCCGGACGGATGGCTATACTGAAGTCATACACGAAAGTGGAAAAACGGCCCGGTTCTTTCCCCAGTTCTTTGCCGTACATGGCAAAGTTAAACTGGAAGGGGCCGGGTTCAAGGCCGATCCCAAAAGCGGGAAGCATTTCGTTGAGCCCCAGCCGGACTTTCACGAAATTAAAGAGGCCGATTTCCATGCCCATGCCCAGGTTGAGGCAGGGGTTCCGTTTGGTATAGTCATCAGGGTAGAAAGAGTCGTTTATACTGCGCCAGTCAAACATAAAGGCCGCGTAGGCGGACTGGAGGGGGGAAGGCGCCCCGTTCCACAACCGGCTGAGCCGTAAGGTATAGGCAAGGCCCAGGTTGAGGCTTAGGGGAACCTGGTAAAAGGTGTCCGGCTTGGAACCGATGGCAGAAGCCACCGCCCCGCCTCCGGTGAACACGTCGGCTACCGTCAGGCCCAGGGCTAAATCATCGGAGAACCGGTACATAAAGCCCAGATCCAAACCCGCCCCTATGATAATGGGTACCGTAAAATCCTTTAGCAGGATCTCCGAATCATCGACCAGATCCAGCCCCGACATTTCCTTGTGGGCCATTCCGCGCACAAAGGGCTTTACCACAAAACCGGCGTCAAGCTGGTGGTAGGGAAGATCCAGCAGCCGGAAAGACATCCCGTAGTTCAGGATCACATCCGCCGTAACGGTGGCTTCAATGTCAACGCCTCTGATCCGCGTATCCACAAAGATCCGATCCCAGACGCCGAAGCCCAAACCGTTTGCCGCGTAGGCAAAGGACAGGGGCCCCCGCAGTTCAAAGCCAAGGGGGATCCTTCCCTTCTGGTCGCTGGCGAATTCACCCAGCGCTTTCCCCGGATCGCTTGAGCTGACGATATTGACAATATCGAAGACGGGCCCGATAAGGGCCGGGGATAACTCGAAGAAACTCCACTGATTTGCCTTTTGCAAGGCCGCCGGATTCACAAAAAGGGCGTATACATCGTCGGTATAGGCTACATGGGGCCCGCCCCGGGCGGCGTTCCTGGTGGAACTGACGCTTAGGGGCGCCATATCCTCCCCAAAGGCGGAAACCGAAAAACAGACGGCAACAAGCAACAAGGCAACGGTCTTTTTCATGTTTTTTCCTTACTTTTTTGCACCGACAAAACTTTCGAGCATCTTCCCCAGCTCGCTATCGGGCCGGCTCATCACCTCGTTCGCGATGGCGGCGATGACCCTTTCATTCGGGTCCAGAGTGATAGTGCCGTTCCCGTCTATCTTCTTGCCGTTTCCCCACTCGTTGACATAATCGTCAAATTCGTCTTCGTTCGGAACTTCCGCCAGCATCATGGTTACCAGGAGCAGGCTCAAATCGGAAGTGGAAATCGATTTGGCGAAGGAACCTGCAAACCGGGGGGGGTTGCCCGGCTGCAGCGGCAGGGTTTCGGTAATGTCGTCCGCTATGCCTCTGATATCGTTCTCCTTTGCCTCTTCCAGAACCGTCTTCGCCAGGTTCTGGAGGGAATCCGTATTATCCGCGTTGTCCCCGGTAAGGGTGCCCAGGTTGGAAAGGGCAAGTTCGGTTAATCCCGCGGCCTGGTTGGCGGCCTTAACCGAGGCGGCCTGCAGTTCAGGATCCTCCGTCCCCGTCAGTTTTTTCAGGATGGCCCGGGAAGCTTTCCGGTCGCCGTTGGCGTCTTTCAACAGCTCGCGTATGTTTGATCCGGTTATCGTAACGTTCGAAGGATCCCGGGCCAAACCCTCCCCCCAGGAGCTGGAATAAAAATCACTGCACGATGCCAGCGCGAGACCCGCGCTCAGCGCAATAAAAGCGGCTCCAAAGAGCGGATTCCGGAAACGGCGGAGCCCCTCTTTTCCAATACTATTTTTCATTGTTCCCCTCCTTGGTGTGGGTAACGAGATCAAGATCCCGGCGATTATTTGAGGCTGTCCCCGATCTTCAGCTTTTGGAACAGCTTCGTTTATCTAAAATAGTC
>JAIRRU010000324.1 GCA_031255815.1 Treponema sp.
AAGGGCGAAGCGGTGGAAATTATTCTGCGGGAAGGGCGCGTCAAAGCCAGTTGCCGGGCTGAGGGGGAAAACCTTACCGTTTTCCAGCGGCTGGAGGCCATGGACTGCGCCTTGCTGCTTTTCGGTCCCAGCCCGGCGGAGTAGTACCTTGCTCTTTACTGTAATAAGAGAATATAAGCGTTTATGGCGGAAATATTTACCAATGCCACGGTATTCCAGTTGCTTGAAACATTTAAAACAGAAAAGTTTCCTTTCATCGTTTCTACAGAGGACTTTACCGAATTGTTCTGGTTCCCGGGATGAGCCTCGCAGTATTCGATGATTTCGTCCAGCTTGTCAACCGCCTCCTGATAGCTGGCGTTGTTGTCGAGTATGGCGGGCTTGCTCTCGCTACCGCCGCCGCCGCCGGTACTCCCGCTACCGCCTCCGCCGCCGATACTCCCGCCGCCGCCGCCGGTACTCCCATTGCCGCCGTCACTATAGTCGCTCCTATCGTAGTTGCCCGTACCGGCGCCCCCGTAGCCGGGGTCGATAAAGATCCCGCCGCTGCACGCGGCAAGGGACGCGAAAACCATAATGAGCAAACCTGCCTTAAAAACTACCGTAATTTGTTTCATTTTTCGCGCCTCCCTTAAAACGCGCCGCCCATACTCAGCCCCGGCTGCCAGCCAAGGGGTGTGGGGACGCCTGCATTCGGTGTCTTCGCGTAGACAAAAGCCATGGAAGGCTCGACGAAGAAATTGGGGGTGAACATCAGCTTGTAGCCCGCCTTAAGGGACATGGTAAGCCCGGAGAAGCCGCCTCTGTCCGGATCGGTTTTCCCGTCCAGGGCGAACACGTTGAAACCCAGGCCCGTGTCAAGAAAGAGCTTGTCCAGGCCGGAGGACAAGGGATACCAGCGCCCGTGCGCGGCAAGACCGAAATAGAAGATGTCGATATCCGAGGCTTTGCCGAAATAGAGATCCGCCGCCCCGCCCACGGTGAAATGGGGGTGCAGCAGGTACTCGAAGTTCGGCGCAAGGGCGAACAGCGCATTGTCCGCGTCGTTGTCCGACCAGATAATGCCCTTGACCAGGGGGAACAGGTCCAGGCTTACGGCCATTTTCGCCGCCGATGCCTCCTGCGCACCCAAAATGCCGGTGACGGCCGCCAGTACCAGCAGCCCCAATACGATTCTCTTTACCATGTCCAAAACTCCCCGATGTTTGACTTTTCCAAACATCCCTTTTGATGTACCCGCCCGAAAGGGCAAGATTCCCATTACCGGGATAAACAATCAATTTTTACTTGCTATTAGCAATTACATAAAGTAAATAAAAAAGCAAGTGTTCAACTCCTATATTTCTTCTAGAATTTTTGCTATGAAGGCAGATTTGGAGCCTATCCGGAAGATCCTGGCCGGAAACATCAAGAAATACCGGAAAAATTTGGGGTATTCCCAGGAAAAGCTCGCCGAAAAAGCCGATCTGTCGGCGCAAACCCTGAACGACATTGAGGGCTGCCGGAGATGGGTAAGCGCCACGACTATGACAAAACTGGCAAAAGCCCTTCATGTCGCCGAATATCAACTTTTGATGCCGGAGAGCGGGGAAACGGCCGAATCCCCCCAATCGTCATTGAAAAGCCTTATTTCGTTGCAGAATAACATTATCAACACTATCAATATTCAGTTTGACAAGGCAAAAGACACGGGCGATTTTACCTGATACCGCTTATTGAAAGCCCTTCTCCGGACGGGTATAGTAGCCTCATGATGATACGCGACCGTTACGCCCCCTCCCCTACGGGGCTTCAGCACATCGGGGGGCTGCGAACCGCCCTGTTCAATTACCTCTTCGCCCGTTCGGAACAGAGGCGATCCGGGGAGGGTAAATTCATCCTCCGCCTTGAGGATACGGACCGTACCCGCTTTGATGAATCCTACGTGCGGAACCTCTACGATACCTTTAAGTGGCTGGGCATCCGCTGGGACGAGGGGCCGGATGTGGGCGGCGATGCGGGGCCCTATGTCCAGTCCGAGCGTTTCGCGTTGTACAAAAACTACGCCCGGGAACTGGCAGCCCGGAATCTGGCCTATTACTGTTTCTGTTCCGCGGAAAGGCTGGAAAAGGTACGGAAGGAGCGGGAAGCGGCCCGTTCGGCGGAGACCGGCTATGACCGCCTCTGCCGTAATCTGGATCCCGCGGAAGCGGCGAAGCGGGCGGAGGCGGGGGAACCCTGCACCATACGGCTCAAGATCCCCCTGGGGGAGTATACCCGCTTCCACGACCAGATCCTGGGGGACATCGAATGGAAAAACGATGATGTGAACCCCGATCCGGTACTGCTAAAATCCGACGGTTTCCCCACCTACCATCTGGCCAATGTCGTGGACGATCACCTGATGGGTATTACCCACGTACTCCGCGCCCAGGAGTGGCTCTCCTCCACCCCCCTCCATGTGATTATGTACCGGGCCTTTGGCTGGGAACACCCCGTATTCTGCCACCTTCCCATGGTAATGGGGACGGACGGCAAGAAACTCTCCAAACGGCACGGGGCCACAAGCATCGACGAGTTCCGCCTTCAGGGTTACCTGAGCGAGGCATTGATCAACTACGTGGCCCTTCTGGGGGCTTCCTACGAGGAAGGGAAGGATATATACACCCTTAAGGAACTGGAAGAGCATTTCAGCCTGGACAAGCTGAACAAGGCCCCGGCGGTTTTTGACTACAAAAAGCTGGAATGGTACAACGGCCAGTACATCCGGATGAAAAGCGGCGGGGAACTGGCGGAACTCTGCCTGCCCTACGCGGTAAAGGCCGGCCTCTTCGGCGGGCCGGGGAAAGAGCCCGATCCGGCCCAAAAGGCCGTTTTTACCGCTGCCATGCCCCTGATACGGGAGCGGCTGGTTTTCCTCACCGAAGCGGCGGCCAAGCTGGGCTACCTCTTCAGCGAGCCCCCCCTCCCCTCCCCTGGGGAATTCTTTCCCAAAAAGGCAAGCCGGGAGGAAACAGTTGCCCTGCTGCGGCAGGGCCGGGAACTGGTACGGCCCCTGGCGGAAGCCCCGGAGGACTCTGCGGCGGAAAGCCTGGTAAAAGATCATGCGGAGAAAAACGGGCTAAAGCTGGGCGATCTGATGATGCCCCTGCGCGTGGCGATCACCGGGGCGCGGGTAAGCCCCCCCCTCTTCGGGAGCCTCCGTATCCTGGGAACGGAAAGATCCCTGGCCCGGGTAGACCGGGCCCTGGAGGCGCTCGGCGGTCCCCGCTAAGCGTTTTGCGGGAAAACGGAACCGCCGAAACAGCTAAACGCCGCGGTTAGTACCTTGTTTACACTAAATCGTCTGATAAACTCATGTTGTGCCGGCTTACCGGGCTGCCGGGAAATTTTGCCACGAACGGCA
>JAIRRU010000185.1 GCA_031255815.1 Treponema sp.
TGGTTAGAGAGATTCGTGGCTACCCTTTTAGCCTAATCAGCCTACTACCTTAAATTTTTTTTATGAATTGAAAGATGGAAGGTTTTAAGGATTTTCCAAGGACTGGGGTACAGGAATCAAAAGGCCGCGTCGCATACAACGGGCTTACTGTGAGAGAAGCCGGTAGAAGGCTTCCCCTTCGCTGCCGTCCTGCTCTTTGAGTACCTTGAGTTTCCGTACCGGTATGTCCCGGAGTTCCCCGTTAACCGATTCGGAGATTATCACCCGGGCCTTGTAAGGGCCGGTAAGGGTGGAAAAAATTCGGGATCGGACTACCGGGCGGCCGAAGACGGAGTAACCTGAAACGGGCATATAACTGAAAGCGCATTCCCCGGTATCAACGCCGAAACGCCAGGAGGCGGTTTTGGGATCGCCTGTCCTTATGTCGGCGATGAATTCCACCGCCCGGACCGCCGGGGTCCGGGTATAGTGGACATAGGGGTCTTGGGAGGGCCCCGCGCCGATCCTTTCCAGGGGGGAGCCGAAGCAGGCCTGCACCGTGTCCCCGTCGCAGCCGGTGATCACCCCTCCGGCTTTTTTTACCAGCCGGGCCGCCTTTTCCCGGAATTCCTTCACCGCGGCGGCCCCCGCCAGAGGTTCCCCCCTGTCCTCCCGGGAGAGAAGCCCCGTTTCCCGGATCGTGATCACCGCCGCCCTGACCGGTATCCGGCTGGATATGGCGGGCCGTCCGGCGGAGATGAGGCGTTTCAGGCAGCTCTTGCTCACGTAAGGCCCGTAAGCCAGACGGAAACGCCGGGCCTCCCGGCTGACCACCAGCAACGAAAGCGAGAAAATCGTAAGAACCGCGGCAAGAGAAGCACCCAGGGGGATCAGGGGATCGATCCAATAGCCCAGGATGATAAAACTCCAGGAAAAGCCCGCCCCGATAAGGGCGCTGAGTATACAGCCGGCGACAAGCCCTCCCCAGGGCCCGAAACGCAGCATGATCAGGATTAGGGGCAGGACAGCAAGAAAAGCCGTTAAAAGGGCGAGGCGGCTTTCCCCCGGCTGTATCGCCTGGCCGGTAAGCAGGCTGTTCGCCAGAACCAGGGAAGTCTCCGGGCCGGAAAGAGGGGGCTTTTCGGGGAAGAGCCCCTTTGAGACGGCCTGAAACTCCCGCCCCGGACCCAGGATCACGAACCCGGAGGCGAGGGTCTCCTCCAGAAAGGATCTCATGTCCCCGAATTCCTCCCAGGCCGCCCTGATTTCCCCGAAAGCGCCGGCAAGCCCGTCCCGCAGGGCGGCGCCGTCCTCCCCCAAATTTTCCAGGGCGCTAAGTTCCTCGTAAGCCCTTACCAGGCTGGTTTCCGAAGGCCCGTTGAGGAATTCATCAAGACGGCTAAAATACTCCTCCCGGGCGCGGGTCCAGTCCGCCTTGGCCTCCGCCGGGCTTCTTTCCCGGCTCATTTCGGCCTTCTCCGCTTCACCGGCTCCGGCCCGGTCCGTTAGAAATTCGTCCCTAAGGGCCAGGGCGTATTCGGAAAGGTGAAGGGGGGAATTTTCCGGCGGAATCATCGAATAGATTCCCAGGGAATCCGCGTCTTTCAGGAGCCGGTACAAGTTCATGTCCGCTTCCCCATAGCGGCGGAAAAAATCCAGGGGGAGCCGGTGAAACCCTTCTCCCTTCCCGGGCCGCTCAAAGAGAATAGCCCCGTTTGTATCCAGGGGGATGAATACCGTTTCCGCTTTTCCCCGGGGGGTCTGGGCCAGGCTTCCCGCGAGACGATCCTTAAGGGCCGCGTAAACCACGTGCTCCTCCCCGGCGGGCAGTACCGGGGCTATCCGGCGTATCCTGCCGTCCCAGTCCGGCCCGGGCCGGGAATACCAGGGGGAATCTACCGGCCCGGGGAGCCGCAGATCCCCGGCTTTGAAGGTTTTACCGAAAGCCTCCGCGGCCCGTTCCATTCGGGACATTCCGGCCTGGTCATGCTGAACCAGTGCGAGGGTAAGCCGTTCCTTTCCCCGGTTTGCCAGTTCCACCAGTTCAGCCACATACTGCTCCGCTTCCGAGGGAGGGACGGAACCTATCCGGATGGCCTCAAAGAGATTCTGGATATTCCGGCCTAAAAGGGCGAATTCCTCGTCAAAGCGGTAGCGTATTTCACCCGCCCCCTCCCGGCCGGAAGAAAAACTCAATACCGGGCTTTCTATGACCAGAGCCGTTGCGTCCATCTCGATAAGGGTAAGGATAAGCTGGACGGCGCTTCCGGGATCGATGATATCCTCGGCGTCCACCAGGAGGAGGCTCCGGTCAATCCGGGGCGGAACCCGCATGTTCATGAGGATGTCGTAATGAGGCCCCAGTTTGGGCCCCCTCAGCAGCCAGTTCAGCAGTACGGCGGCGGCGCTTGCGGCAAAGAAGGCGCAGAGGAATATCAGCACAGACTTTTTCCTAGTAATAAAGGCCGCCATATATTCTTTTCGGAAAACAAGACCGGTTCCTGGAGCCTCCCGGACACTCTTTATATTCTTTCCCGGTGCTTATATGATATACAGGGTAACCGGTTTTACCGATAATAGTTTCTAGGAGAAGCACAGTGAAAAAAGCGGGATTTTTGTTGAGCGCATGGCTTATAGCTGTTTCGGCCCTGTTCTGGGCCTCTTGTTCCAAACCGCCCCTGGCGGAAATGGACGCTGCGGAGAACGCGGTTATCCGGGCGGAAAACGACTCCGACGCGGTGATCTTCTCGGGGAGTTCCCTGGCCAGGGCGAGGGAAGCCTTAGCCCGGATGCGGGAGGAAGCGGCTTCCAAACGTCATGAATCGGCCAGGAACTATGCCGCCGAAGCGGTAGCCGCGGCCGACAAGGCTATCAGCGACGGAAGGGCCGCTTCGGCCCGGGCCAGGCAAGAGGCGGCCGTCCTGCTTGCCACGGTTAAAACTTCCCTGGAGGAGACCGGCCAGGCTATCGGCAACGCCAAGGCGGTTGAAAATATCGATCTTGACTTTAACGCGGTGGATCAGGATTTTGACGCCGCCTGCCGTACCACGGATCAGGCGGAGGCAAGCCTGGAGGCGGACAGGTATCAGGACTCCATAGAAAAGAGCAGGACCGCCCGGGGAATTTTAGGCGACCTTTCCACAAAGATTGCCGGAGCGGCCGTGGTTGTATCCAGGAAAAAATAGAACCATGTTTCTGGCGTTTTTGGAGAGGCTGATTTCGATCTTTTTCAGAAGCAACGATCCCCGGACTTTAAAGAAAAGGGCAATGAAACAGCTTGCCAAAGAACTGTCGGGAAACCGGCGTTTCCGCTTTTACCGGCCCAAAACCAGTATGGTCGAACCCGCCCTGGCCGCTTTCTTCTTCGAGATGTACCGCATCGTTTTCCACGCCCATATTATTCTGACCAACGCCGCCAAATCGGAACTGCTCAAAGAGCTAACCATAGAGACCTTTCTGGATATCAAATACCTGGACGCAAGGCAGCGTTTAAGCGCCGAGCATGTGAGGGAACGGACCAAGACCATGCCGGTTGCCGAGGTTTCCCGCCTTCTTCAAGAGGATTTCGATCTCCTGTCTTCTGGCATTGACAAAGAACTTATGGCCAATGTGGACTGTTGTTACAACCAGATCCTGGCGCTGATCAATTTTTCATCTTTCGATTTTTTCTTCTTTCTCAAAAAATTCGATCCCGTCCTTATTGAGAACGACTTCAATGTCCAGCCCCATTTCGGCCACATGCCGGGGCGGCATCTGAGCGCCCAGCTCAAGGATTTCCTGGAGGTCGCCTACGCCGTTGATACGGAACTGGACTGGGGGGGCCCTCTGCGGGTACTGAAACTTTACAAGAACGGTGTGGATGTTATTAACGTTGCGGAATGGAACGTCCTTATCTCTCATTTGCGGGAGCTGCGGCGCTCGAATATTCTGGAACTGATGATCCGGCACATCGACGAGGCCCCCTCCTGGGAGTTTAAACCCGTATTCAACTTTGAACACATAGTCTTGAATTATCTGGGGGCCCGGGAAAACGAAGTCCGGGAGGCGATAAACGGTTTTATCAGGGATCAAAGGCTGCTCCAGGCAAGGAACCTTGCCCAGGATATCTTTGGCGATCCGGATATCAGGCGGGCTATGCATTACACCTCCCA
>JAIRRU010000069.1 GCA_031255815.1 Treponema sp.
GGCGCCCCGGTGCTAGACCTTGAGCTTTCCGCCTGCAACGCCTACTCCGGCAGCCTTTTCCTCGTTCAGGGAAGCCGGGGAACCCTTAAGGGGGATGAAAGCTCCCTAACCTGGAAATACTTCAAGCCCGCTGAAGCGCCGGCCCTGAAGCTGGATACCCGCCCCCTGCGGAACGAGAAGGGCGAGCCGGTCTACTGCCGGGAGAAACTCACTTTCTACGAAGAATTCTGGGACGCGGACAGGGGGGATCGCAACACCCGCGACGGCTTTGCGGAAAAGGGCCTGGCGTACTACCGTTCCCTCCACGCTAACTTCACTGAGGGAGCGGGCTTTGCCGTTAAACCCGGGGAGGTGATGCTGCAGATGAAGGTGATAGGGGCGGCCCACGCCCAGAACAAGGCTGTTTTTAAATAAGCCCGGACAGGGCAAGGGGGCCTTAAAGAACCTTGGTTCCGAGAGGCCCCCGCGTGCACCCGCGTTACCGGGGGGTTCCCGGCAGCCGCTAATTGTTGCCAAAAAGGCTTCGCGCTGTGGTATAATCCCCCTATGCGGAAGAACCACCGGGTCTTTGTCAGTTTTTCCATCTCTTTTCTGCTCTTTGTTATCATCCCGGTTCTTGTTCTGAATGTGGCCGCATGGCAGGCCATCAGGATAACCGAACAAAATGAACGCCAGAATTGTATACGCCGTCTCTCCGACGGCCGGGAAAAAATGGAGAACTGGATAAGGAACATTCACAGCACCGTTTCCCTCATCAGGGTTGATGATCATCTAAACGGCCTTGAAAAGTTAGACAATTTCATTTCCGCCAGGGATCGTTACGATATCTGGCTTGCCCTTCAGTCCATCGGCAAAATGGAACTCGCCAACCGCCAAATGGACGTGATGATCTATTACCGCAACCCCGATCTTGTCCTGAGCCCCACTTTTATGGCCGGACGCATGACGGACGCTTACGGGATCTTCTTCCGTTTCGGGGAAAACGATTACGCTGATTTTCTTTCCTCTTTCAATATTGCCGGTAACCGGCCGATCTTTTTTCCGGCAATGGATTGCCTTTGGGACAAGGTTCCCCTGCGGGGGCTGCTTTACGGGATGCGGCTGCGGATAAGCGGCAACGCCTCTCTCTTTTTCCTCCTCCAGGAGCAGCAAATACTGCAGGCCTTTTCCCCGATTTTTTCCGACAAGGGCGCCCTTTACATCTACAGTCCCTCAGGGGATCTGATTTTTTCTCATGGGGGAGGCTTCCCTCCGGAAAAGATGGACGGCGATCTTTTCACGGACAGCGGGCTTCTGGCTTCCGGTTCCCTTGGCCCCGGGATCACCGGCGCCTATTCCCGCTCCGATCACGGCCTCCTTTACGTATCGGCCCTTGAAACGGATACGGCGCTGAACCATGTCCGCACCCTGAGGAACCTTACCTTCGGCCTCAATCTCGCGGCTATTTTGCTTTCCCTTGGTTACGCCGTCTTTCTTGCGGCCCGGAACAGCCGGCAGGTAATGGAGGCTTTCCGCCTGCTGGACGCGGCTCCCAATTTCCCCTCCTACGAGGGGGGAAACACCCTGAGTTACCTGAACAGTTCGGTGGTACGGCTTATCAACACCAACACCCTGCTTCGGGCGGACGCGAATTCCCGGCGCGAAATGCTTAAGGCCGCGTTTCTTGACCGGCTCCTCAACGGGGATTGGGAAAACCGGGAAGAATCGGCGGCGGCGGCTGAACAGTCCGGCATACCTGTTGCCGGAAGGCGTTTCTGTGTAGTCTTCCTCATCCTCAAACCCCGGGAAGAAAACGCGGAAAGCGGGAAGAACCGATCTTTGCCCGACCCCCTTGGCGCGGCAAAGCAGGATATCTGCGCCGCCATGGAAGGGGCGGCGCCCGGAGAGGCGCTGATTCACAGCAGGCATCCAAACCGCATCGGCTTCTTCTTTTTCCTCAGTTCCGGAGAGGGGGATTTCCGGAACCGTATTGAAGCGCTCTTTCAGGAGCGGGCGGCGCCGGTATGCGCGGAAAGGAACCTTGAACTCCATTTGATCGGAAGCGCCCTCTACGACGATGTTTCCAAGCTTCGGGAAGGCTACAATCTCTGCCGGGAATACGCCCTTATCCGCAGCGCCTGGGAAGACACCCGTATCCACTGGATCGATACCCTTCCGCCCCCGCGGCAGCAGATATTTGTTTTCCCCCTGGAGACGGAACAGAAACTCATCAATCAGCTTCAGAACGCCGATTTTGAGGGCGCGCGGAACCTTATCCATTCGGTGTTTGCCGCCAATCTGCAAGAACTCCTCAGCGAAAGCATGCTGAGGATCTTCTACGCCACCCTCCAGGGATGCTTTCTAAAATCCCTGGAAGGCCCGCTGGCGGATCCCTTCCGGGATACCATTCAAAACCTGGATTTCCGCCGCTTTCCCCAGGAACTGGAGGAAGAATTTACCAATCTGGCACAGCAAATCTGTTCTTCCTTTGCGGCGGAATATTCAAACAAGAACGTAACCATTAAAAAGGAAGAGCTTACCGCCTATGTGGAAGAACACTTTGGCGAAGAACGCCTCTCCCTGCGCCTGGCCGCCAGGCACTTCGGTTTTTCGGAAACCTATTTTTCCCAGATGTTCAAAGAAACTACCGGGAAGAACTTCTCTACCTTTACGGAAATTACCCGCCTGGAACACGCCCAAACCCTTCTTAAGCGCTACCTTAAAGTCGAGGAGATCGCCTACCGCTGCGGCTACAAATCCCCCAATTCCTTCCGCCGGGCCTACAAACGCTACTTCGGCATCAATCCTACCAAAACCCGCTAGTGCCGTCTAGGAAAAAACCCTCCCCTCATTCATGGCCGGACGGGCGGCAAAACGCACGATTTCCGGTTCGCTTTCAAACTCCAGGCTTATTACCGCCACCCCGGCGATCTTGTCCCGGGGTTCCTTCGGCATATCCCTCAGTATGATCCGGTACTTTTCCTGAGTGAAATTCAACTCCTCTCCGGTTCCCAACACCCGGGCCGCCTTTAGTTTGCCCGCGAATCCCCCGATGATAAGTTCCCCATCCTTCGGCCATATCCAGTTCCAAAGGTATATTGTTTTACCTTTTTTGCTTAAGGAACAGAGTTTGCTGCCGTATCCCTTAATTTCTTTGAAACGCTCCACCCTGCCGTAGGCGCATTCCCCGTTTTGGGCCAGCCATTTGCCGACTGTGGTAAGAGGTTCAACCGCCTCGGGGGGCACGGAGCCGTCCGGCGCGGGACCTATGTTGAGAAGGAGGTTTCCCCCGCCATTGGCGCAGG